>CALXDY010000049.1 GCA_944387225.1 uncultured Oscillospiraceae bacterium
CCGCTCTCTACCGGCCTGGGCAATCTGCTCCTCGGCCTCCAACTGCTTTTTCAGTTCGGGAATCCGTCCATATTGCAGCTGTGCGGCCTTTTCCAGGTCGTATTCCCGCTGGGCCTTCTCCAACTGGGCATTGGCGGCCTCCAGCTCCTCCCGGAGCTTCTGAACCTTGCCGATGGCGTTCTTCTCGTTCTCCCACTGGGCCTTCTTGGCGTTGAACTCGTCCCGCATCTCGGCCAGCTCCTTCTGGATCTCGGCCAGGTGCTCCTGGGACAGCTTGTCGGTCTCCTTTTTCAGGGCGGCCTCTTCAATTTCATGCTGGATAATCCGGCGGCGGATGACGTCCAGCTCCGTGGGCATGGAGTCGATCTCCGTGCGGATCATGGCGCAGGCCTCATCCACCAGGTCGATGGCCTTATCAGGCAGGAACCGGTCGGTGATGTACCGGTTGGACAGGGTGGCGGCGGCGATGATGGCGCCGTCGGTAATCTTCACCCCGTGATAGACCTCGTACCGCTCTTTCAGGCCCCGGAGGATGGCGATGGCGTCCTCCACAGAGGGCTCATTGACCTGGACGGGCTGGAACCGGCGCTCCAGGGCGGCGTCCTTTTCAATGTACTGGCGGTATTCGTTCAGGGTGGTGGCGCCGATGCAGTGCAGCTCGCCCCGGGCCAGCATGGGCTTGAGCAGGTTGCCGGCGTCCATGGCGCCTTCGGTTTTGCCGGCGCCCACGATGGTGTGCAACTCATCAATGAAGAGGATGATCCGGCCCTCGGACTTGCGTACCTCGTTGAGCACGGCCTTCAGCCGCTCCTCAAATTCGCCCCGGTACTTGGCGCCGGCTACCAGACTGCCCATGTCCAGGGAGAAAATGGTCTTGTCCTTCAGACTGCCGGGCACGTCGCCCTTGACGATCCGCTGGGCCAGACCCTCGGCGATGGCGGTTTTGCCCACGCCGGGCTCGCCGATCAGGCAGGGGTTGTTCTTGCTCTTTCGGGACAGGATCCGGATGACGTTGCGGATCTCATCGTCACGGCCGATGACGGGATCCAGCTTGTTCTGCCGGGCCCGCTCCACCAGGTCGGTACCGTATTTTTTCAGAGCGTCATAGGTTTCCTCCGGGTTGTCGGAGGTGACACGCTGGTTGCCCCGGACGGCGGACAGACCCTGCATGACCTTCTCACGGGGGAGGTTGTAGGTGCGGAACAGATCCCGCAGACCGGAGTTGGCCCACTCCAGAATACCCAGCAGAATGTGCTCCACGGAGATGTATTCATCCTTCATGGACTGGGCGGCGGTCTGGGCCCCCTTCAGGGCCTTGTCCACGTCGGCGGAGACATAGACCTTGTCCGCTTCCCGGCTGCCGGACACCTTGGGTAGCTTCTCCACCTGGGCTTTGACCGCGGCGGTGAGGCTGGGCACCGTCATACCCACAGCGGACAGCAGCTGGGGGATGAAGCCCTCCTGGTCGGTGAGCAGCGCCAGCAGCAGATGCTCCTGTTCAATCTGCTGGTTGCCGTGCTCCACGGCGATGTCCTGGGCAGCCTGGATGGCGGCCAGGGACTTTTGGGTGAATTGGTTCATATTCATAGAACGAAACCTCCTTATCATGGTTTCATAGATTAACAAGGAAATTAGCACTCCATATACTTAAGTGCTAAAGTAAGGATACACCTTAAAGCGGTATTTTTCAAGGGGGTCTTTGAAAAAACCTTGTAACCTTACCTTGGATAGGATATCACCGGACTGTGAACGATATGCGACAAAAGAAAGAACAAATTGTAAATATTAGCACTCATACAATAAGAGTGCTAGAAAGCGAAGGAGGACCCATTGTCTTGAATCTTCCAGGCGGATATAGTAGAATAAACCCATATGAAACTGCCGCGGAAGGAGATTGTCATGAAGGTATTGATTTGGGGAAATGAGGAGCGGTATCAAAGGGATATGCCGGACTATGTGGCCGGATCAGGGCTGGAGCCGGTGTTCTGCCCCAGACAGGTGGAGCTGACCACCATGTTTCCCGAGCATGGGGATGCGGAGCTTCTGTTTGTGGACGCCATTTCCCCGGTGGACGGGGCGCTGATGGATCGGATGCCCAATTTGAAGATGGTCCATTCCGAGGGTGTGGCCTACAACGCCATTGATCTCCAGGCCGCCAGGGAGCGGGGGATTTTTGTCTGCAACAACAAGGGGTGCAACGCCGCCCCCACCAGTGAGATGGCGGTGATGCTGATGCTGATGGCCCTGCGCTGCGGCGTGACGGGAGACCGGGCGGTGCGGGCCGGACGTCAGATTCAGTTTAAGGAGCATATCATGGCTGCCGGGGGCCGGGAGCTGGGGGACTGCTCCGTGGGCCTGGTGGGCTTTGGAGACATCGCCCAGGCGGCGGCCCGGCGGCTGCTGCCCTTTGGGTGCAAGCTGTATTATTATGCACCCCACCGCCGTGCCCCGGAGGTGGAGGCGGAATTTCAGGTCACCTATCTGCCCCTGGAGGAGCTGTTCGCCGCCTGCGACATTCTGTCTCTCCACTGTGCCGTCACACCGGAGACCAAGGGGATGGTGAACGATGCTCTGCTGTCCAGGGTCCGGCCGGGGGCCATTCTGATCAACACGGCCCGGGGGGATCTGGTGGACAACCAGGCGGTGCGCCGGGCGCTGATCGAAGGACGGCTGGGCGGCGCGGGCTTTGACGTGCTGGCCCCGGAGCCCACCCCTGCCGACCATCCTCTGGTGGATCTTCCCCCTGAGGCGGCGGAGCGGGTGGTCTATGCCCCCCACCTGGGCGGGATTACCGCCAGCTCCTTTGCCCGGGCCCACGGGAATATGTGGGCCTCCGCGGCGGCCATGGTTCGGGGCGAGCGGCCGGCCAACGTAGTCAATGGGCTGTGAGTATGGGACGGATTATTTCCATATCCAGCCTGGAGGCGCCGGAGCTGGATGTCTATGCCCGACTGACCCAGGCCCAGCTTCGCAGCCGCCGGCAGCCGGAAAAGGGACTGTTTATTGCGGAAAGCCCCAAGGTGATCGGCCACGCCCTGGATGCCGGGTATGAGCCGGTATCCATGCTGATGGAGCAGCGGCACATCCAGGGAGACGCGGCGCCTCTTCTGGCCCGCTGCCCGGACATCCCGGTTTACACCGGCCCCCGGGAGGTGCTGGCCGCCCTCACCGGGTACGAGCTGACCCGGTGGGTGCTGTGCGCCATGCGCCGCCCGGCTTTGCCGGAGGTGGAGGCCCTGTGCCGTACCGCACGGCGTCTGGCGGTACTGGAGGGTATTGTGGATCCTACCAACGTGGGGGCCATCTTCCGCTCCGCCGCCGCTCTGGGCATGGACGGGGGGCTGGTCACCCCCACCTGCTGCGATCCCCTTCATCGCCGGGCGGTGCGGGTGAGTATGGGCACCGTGTTTCAGATCCCATGGACGGTAGTGGTGGAGGAGGCCGGCCAGTGGCCGGAACCCGGGCTCAGCCGCTTGAAGGCCATGGGATTCCAGACGGCAGCCATGGCCCTGAACCCGGCGGCCCGGCCGGTGGACGACCCTGTTCTGGCGGCCATCCCGCGCCTTGCGGTGGTGCTGGGCACCGAAGGGGATGGACTTTCCAAAGAAACCATCGCCCGCTGCGACCACACGGTGATGATTCCCATGGCCCACGGCGTGGACTCCCTCAATGTGGCCGCAGCCAGCGCTGTGGCGTTCTGGCAGTTGGGAAAGCACGGTGATTGTATAAAAGAATAAAATAACGGGAAGAATTGGGCGAAGTTTTGTATATTTAAACATCTTCTCCTTCGTTGACAGCCTCGCTTTCAAGTGCTAACATAAACCCAAACACACAAGGAGAGGAGAAAGACCACCAGATGAAGCGGTTTGCAGCTTTCTTTTTTAGCTACTTTTACTTTTTTGGCTTCAGTGCGAAAGAGGTAAAAGTGTTTTCTGCTGCAACGAAACCCCTCTCCTCCCTGGCGTGACTGGGGAGTTTGGATGGATTTAGACCTGCGGTGAAGGAACACTTCGCCGCAGGTTTTTTGTTTTGCGGCGCCGCGGATCCCCATTCGGAGCAGAGCTGTGCATATCGGGGCCTTCGGCCCATGGGAAAGGAAGAGTAGTATGATCATCATTGTCAAACAGAACACCAAGGAAGAACGCATCCGGGATCTCATCGCCTGGATCGAGTCCCAGAACCTCCGCACCCATGTCTCTTCCGGCGACTATACCACTATCATCGGCGTCATCGGCGACACCAGCAAGCTGGATGAGGAGCTGATCAGCGGGCTGGACATCGTGGAGGGTGTCAAGCGGGTGTCTGAGCCCTTCAAGAGCAGCAACCGGAAATTCCATCCCCAGGACTCTGTGATTTCTGTGGGAGATCAGAAGATCGGCGCCGGCCATTTCGCCATGATTGCCGGTCCCTGCTCGGTGGAGAGCCGGGAGCAGATTATCTCCGTGGCCAAGAGCGTGAAGGCCGCCGGCGCCACCATGCTTCGGGGCGGCGCCTTCAAGCCCCGCACCTCCCCCTATGACTTCCAGGGCCTGAAGGCTGACGGCATCGAGCTGCTGCTGGAGGCCAAGCGGGAGACCGGGCTGCCTATCGTCACCGAGATCATGAACGCCAATCATCTGCCTCTGTTTGAGGATGTGGATGTGATCCAGGTGGGTGCCCGGAATATGCAGAATTTCGAGCTGCTCAAGGAGCTGGGCCGCATCCGCAAGCCGGTGCTGCTCAAGCGGGGCCTGGCCAATACCCTGAAGGAACTGCTGATGAGCGCCGAATATGTGATGGCGGGAGGCAACGAAAACGTGATCCTCTGCGAGCGGGGCGTGCGTACCTTCGAGACGACCACCCGCAACACCCTGGATCTGTCTGCTGTGCCTGCCCTTCATGAGCTGACCCACCTGCCTGTGGTGGTGGATCCCAGCCACGCCACCGGCGTGGCCCGGTATGTGAAGCCTATGGCGCTGGCGGCCACCGCCTGCGGCGCCGACGGACTGATTATCGAGGTCCACAACGATCCGCCCCATGCCCTGTGTGACGGCGCCCAGTCCCTGCGGCCGGAGCAGTTTGAGGATGTGGCCCGGTGCGTGTTCCAGATCCGCCAGACCGTTCAGCAGCTGGGTTAAAGGAGGGACGGATCATGGTGGTTGGAATCGCAGGGCTGGGCCTGATCGGCGGCTCCCTGGCCCGGGCCTATGCCAAGGCGGGGGCCACGGTTTACGGCTATGATGGGAACCGGGTGGTGCAGGATTTTGCCCAAATGGAGGGTACTCTGGCAGGGGAACTGAACGAGACCACGGTCAAGGAGTGTGAATTGCTTCTGGTGGCCCTCTATCCCCAGGTGTCGGAGGAATATTTGCAGAAAATGGCCCCCTCCATTTCGAAGGAGACCCTGGTGATGGACTGCTGCGGCGTGAAGCGCCGGATTTGTCAGCTGGGCTTTGCCCTGGCGGAGCAATACGGCTTTACCTTTGTAGGCGGGCATCCCATGGCGGGCACCCAATATTCCGGCTATGCCAAGAGCAAGGCGGATATGTTCCAGGGTGCACCCATGGTGGTGGTACCCCCCAACGGGGACGATATTTACCTGCTGGATCGGGTCAAGAGCCTGCTTGCCCCCGCCGGGTTCAGCCACATCACCGTTACCACAGCGGAGCATCATGACGGGATGATTGCCTATACCTCCCAGATGTGCCATGTGATTTCCAACGCCTATGTGAAAAGTCCCCGGGCCCAGACCCATAAGGGGTACTCCGCCGGCAGCTACCGGGATCTCACCCGGGTGGCCTGGCTGAATGAGACCATGTGGACGGATTTGTTTCTGGAGAACCGGGACTACCTGCTGGAGGAGCTGAACCGGATGATCGGATACCTCCAGGAGTACCAGCAGGCCTTGGAGCAGGGCAACGGCGACCGGCTGTGCACCCTGCTGGCGGAGGGCCGGATTTGTAAGGAGAAGGTGGATGCGGAATGAAAAAGATTCTCACAGTGGATCTGCCCGGACGGGCCTATGACATTGAGATTGAGCGGGGACTGCTCAGCCGGGTGGGAGAGCGGTGCCGGGCCCTGCTGCCCAAGGCAGCCCAGGTCTTTGTGGTTACCGACAGCCATGTGGGCCCCCTGTATGCCGCCCAGGTGGAGGCCAGCCTGACCCAGGCAGGGCTGGGCTGCACCGTCCATACCGTTCCTGCCGGGGAGGAAAGTAAGTCGGTGGAGCGGCTCAGCCAGCTGTGGGAGGCCATGATGGCCGCCCGGATCACCCGTACGGATGCAGTGATCGCCCTGGGCGGCGGCGTGGTGGGAGATCTGGCGGGCTTTGCCGCCGCCACAGCCCTGCGGGGGGTGGATTACATCCAGATTCCCACCACCCTCCTGGCCCAGGTGGACTCCTCTGTGGGGGGCAAGGTGGCCGTAGATCTCCAGGCCGGGAAGAACCTGGCCGGAGCCTTCTGGCAGCCCAAGGGAGTGCTCATTGACCCGGAGGTACTGACCACCCTTACCGACCGCACCTTCTCCGATGGTATGGCAGAGGTCATCAAGTACGGCTGTATCCGGGATCGGGCTTTCTTTGACGCCTTGGCCGCGTGGGGAAGCCGGGCGGGTGTTATGGCCCACATTGAAGAGGTGATCTACACCTGCTGCGACCTGAAACGGCAGGTGGTGCTCCGGGACGAGCGGGATACCGGGGAGCGGATGACCCTGAATTTCGGCCATACCGTGGGACATGCCTTCGAGCTGGCCGGGAACTTCCAGGACTGCACCCACGGCCAGGGGGTCGCCGCCGGTATGTGCCAGGCCGCCTGGCTGGGCACCCAATTGGGCATTACCCCGCCGGGGACGGAGGGGGAGATCGCCCGGGTGCTGGCCTGCTATGACCTGCCCACCTCCCTGCCCTGCCCCTGGCCGGTGATGGAGGAGGCGGTGGGTCTGGACAAGAAGAACGCCGGCGGAGCCATCCGTCTGGTGGTGCTGGAGGAACTGGGCCGGGCCCGGGTCAATCCCATGGAGCGCTTCGCCCTGCTGGAGCTGCTGGCCCGGCGGTTTGGAGGCTGATATGGACGTGACCATCATCCCCGGCCCGCTGAAAGGCCGGGTCACCCCGCCCCCCAGCAAGTCCCAGGCCCACCGGGCGGTGCTGGCTCTGATGCTGGCCCAGGGAGAGGGGCGGCTGGAAAATCTGGCGCCCTCCCAGGACATCCAGGCCACTCAGAACTGCGTGGCCGCCCTGAAAAGCGGCTTCCCCGCCGGGGAGGATGGACTGCCCCAACTGGACTGCGGGGAGTCCGGTTCCACCTTGCGCTTTTTGATCCCTGTGGCCCTGGCTCTGCGGGGCGGGGGACACTTCACCGGCCGGGGACGGCTGATGGAGCGGCCTCAGGGGCCCTATATCCGTCTGTTTCAGGAGAAGGGGATCACCTGGACGCAGGAAGGAGACTGGTTGACGGTGTCCGGACAACTATCCCCCGGAGTGTATTCCCTGCCGGGAGACGTGTCCAGCCAGTTTGTCACCGGCCTGCTGTACGCCCTGCCCCTGCTGCCCGGAGACAGCCGGATCGTCCTCACCACACCGCTGGAGTCCAGGGGCTATGTGGATATGACCCTGGAGACCCTGCGCCAGTTTGGCGTGACGGTGACGGAGGAGGAGCATGGCTTCCTGGTGCCGGGAAACCAAACCTATCGGGCCAGAGACCTGACCCTGGAGGCCGACTGGTCTCAGGCAGCCTTCTGGTACGCGGCCAACTTCCTTGGGGGACAGGTGGAGATCCAGGGGCTGAATATGGAATCCGCCCAGGGGGACCGCCGGGTGGCCCTGGACTACTGGAAGCTGGCACGGCCGGGAGACGTGACGCTGGATCTGGCCCAGTGTCCCGATCTGGCCCCGCCCCTGGCCTTGATGGCGGCGGTGCGCCGGGGAAACGCCCGGCTGACGGGGGCCGGACGCCTGCGGATGAAGGAGAGCGACCGGCTGCATACCATCGCCGTCACCCTCAACGCATTGGGGGCCTCCGTGACAGAGGGGACCGACTTCCTGGAAATCCAGGGGGTGGACACCCTGTCGGGTGGCCGGGTGGACGGCTGCAACGACCACCGTATCGCCATGATGGCCGCCGTGGCTTCCCTGGCCTGCCGGGAGCCGGTGACGGTGACCGGGGCGGAATGTGTCAACAAATCCTATCCTCAGTTCTGGGATCATTTTCAACAGTTGGGAGGGGTGCTCCATGGCGTCCTACCTGGGTAAGCACATCCATGTTTCCATATTCGGCCAGTCCCATTCCCCGGCCATCGGCGTGACGGTGGACGGTCTGCCGGCGGGAGAGCAGGTGGATCTGGAGCAGCTCCAGACTTTCTTGAATCGCCGGGCCCCAGGCCGGAGTCTGCTGTCCACCAGCCGGAAGGAGGACGACCGGCCGGAGATTTTGTCCGGCCTGGTGGACGGGGTGACTTGCGGGGCGCCTTTGGCCGCTTTGATTCGCAACACAAACACCCGTTCCGGGGATTACGATAATCTGCGGGATCATCCCCGCCCCGCCCACGCCGACTATACCGCCCACGTGAAATACGGCGGGCATCAGGATGTGGCGGGTGGCGGACACTTCTCCGGGCGGCTCACCGCCCCCCTGTGCGTGGCCGGAGGGATCTGCGGCCAGATTCTGGAGCGGCGGGGCATTACCATAGCGGCCCACATCGCCGCCATCGGCGGCGTGGAGGACCGGCCCTTCAACCCCATGGGGGAGCTACGGACTGTGCTGGATAGCGTGAAGGCTGCCCCCTTCCCCGTGCTGGAGGAACAGGCGGGGGAGAAGATGCGCGCCGCCATCCTGGCAGCCAAAGAGGCGGGGGACTCGGTGGGAGGCGTGGTGGAGTGCATGATATCCGGCCTGCCCGCCGGAGTGGGCTCCCCCATGGCCCAGGGGCTGGAAAGCCAGCTGGCCGCGGCCCTGTTCGCCATCCCGGCGGTGAAGGGAGTGGAGTTTGGCGAAGGGTTCCAGGCGGCCCGGATGCTGGGCTCGGAGCACAACGACCCCTTCCGGATGGAAAACGGCCGGGTAGTGACGGAGAGCAACCACGCCGGCGGAATTCTGGGTGGGATTTCCAACGGAATGCCCATCCTGTTTCGGGTGGCCTTTAAGCCCACGCCCTCCATCGCCAAAGTGCAGCAGTCGGTGAGCCTGTCCCGGCAGCAGGAGGAGCCCCTGCAGATTGTGGGGCGTCATGATCCGTGCATCGTCCCCCGGGCGGTGCCGGTGGTGGAGGCGGCGGCCGCCCTGGTGGCGCTGGACGCCTTGTTGGATCGGAATACAGACAGTCTTTCAGGAGGAGATTACAGATGAATGAGGAACTGAATCAGCTGCGGGAGCAGATTGACGGCATTGATACCCAGATGGTGGAGCTGTTCCGCCGGAGAATGGATGTGGCTCGTTCCATCGCCCAGTACAAGCAGGAAAATGGTCTGGCCACCCTGGACGCCGGCCGGGAGCGGGCTCTGCTGGCCAAGGTGTCCGAGCAGGCCGGTGAGGAACTGGCCGACTATGTTCAGGCGGTGTACCGTACCATGATGGCGGCCAGCCGCTCCTATCAGAATCAGGTGGGGGATAAGCCCTCCCAGGTGTACGACGCCATCCAGAAGGCTCTGTCCGCCACCCCGGATCTCTTCCCCCAGCGGGCCACGGTGGCTTGCCAGGGCATTGAGGGGGCCTACTCCCAGATCGCTTGCGACCATCTGTTCAAAACGCCCACCATCCTCTATTTCGACACCTTTGAGCATGTGTTCCGGGCGGTGGAAAGCGGCATGTGCCAGTACGGCGTGCTGCCCATTGAAAACAGCAGCGCCGGCTCGGTGAACGTCATCTATGACCTGATGGCCCGGCATAATTTCTCCATCGTCCGTTCCGCCCGGCTGAAGGTGTGCCACAACCTGCTGGCAAAGCCCGGGGTGAAAAAGGAGGAGATCCGGGAGGTTTTCTCCCATGAGCAGGCCCTGCGCCAGTGTGCCGACTACCTGGCCGGGATGAAGGATGTCAAAGTTACCGTGGTGGCCAACACGGCGGTGGCAGCCCAGATGGTGGCCCAGTCTGACCGGAAGGATGTGGCCGCCCTCTCCTCCCGCTTCTGCGGGGAGCAGTACGGCCTGAACCTGCTGGAAAGCGACGTGCAGGATCAGGACAACAATTACACCCGCTTCATCTGCATTTCCAAGCAGCCGGAGATCTATCCCGGTGCTGACCGCACCTCTCTGATGCTTACCCTGCCCCATCGGCCTGGCTCCCTGTATCAGGTGCTGTCCAAGTTCTATGCCCAGGGCATCAACCTGCGGAAGCTGGAGAGCCGCCCCATCCCCAACCGGGAATTTGAGTTCCGCTTCTACTTCGATCTGGAGTGCTCCGTCTACGCCCCGGAGCTCAAGCGCCTGTTCCGGGACCTGGAGGAGGAGAGCGAGCAGCTGCGCTATCTGGGCAGCTACAACGAGATCGTCTGCTGAGGGGGGAGAGCCATGATGTACGGATTGCTGGGGGAGCGGCTGGGCCACAGCTTTTCCCCCGCCATTCACCGCCAGCTGGGGGATTATGACTACCGCCTGGTGGAGCTGGCCCCCGAAGAGGTAGGTCCCTTTCTCCAAAGCGGCGACTTCCGGGGACTGAATGTCACCGTTCCCTACAAAAAAACGGTGATGGCCTATTGCCAGCAGCTTTCCCCTGCCGCCCAGCGCATCGGCAGCGTGAACACCATTGTCCGCCGGGAGGACGGCACCTTGTACGGGGACAATACGGACTATGACGGCTTCCTTTACATGCTCCGGCAGTCCGGGGCGGAGATCGCTGGGAAAAAGGCGCTGGTGCTGGGCAGCGGCGGAGCGTCCCTCACCGTACGCACGGTGCTGGCCGACCTGGGTGCCCGGGAGATTGTCATCATCTCCCGCAGCGGCCCCAACAACTATGAGAACCTGCATCTCCACCGGGATGCCCAGATCATCGTCAACGCCACCCCCGTGGGAATGTACCCCAACAACGGGACGGTGCTGCTGGATCTGGATCAATTCCCCGATTGCCTGGGGGTGTTTGACCTGATCTACAACCCGGCGATGACCCAGCTGCTGCTGGACGCCCAGGATCGGGGCCTGATCTGGGCCAACGGCCTGGGGATGCTGGTGGCCCAGGCCAAGGCGGCAGCGGAGCGCTTCCTGGGTACGTCCATTCCTGACGGGAGGGTGGAGGAAATCACCGCCCGGATGGAAAAGGAGACCCGAAACTTGCTGCTCATCGGGATGCCAGGCTGCGGAAAGACCACCGTGGGCCAGCTGCTGTCCCAGCGGCTGGGCCGTACCCTGGTGGATCTGGACGAGGCGGTGGAGCAGGAAGCGGGCTGCACCATCCCCCAGCTGTTCCAGCAGGAGGGGGAGGAAGGGTTCCGCGCCAGAGAGCATGAGGCCCTGTGCCGGACCGGCAAGCAGTCCGGCCTGGTGATCGCCTGCGGCGGCGGAATTGTTACCCGCCCGGAAAACCGGGCTCCCATGCGTCAGAATTCCACGGTGATTTATCTCCGCCGGGATCTGGAGCGGCTGCCCCTGGCCGGACGGCCCCTGTCCCAGTCGGTTGGACCGGAGGAGCTGTACCGCCGCCGGGCCCCCCTGTATGAGGGACTGGCCCACCTGACGGTGGACAACAATGGGACACCGGAGGAGACGGTAGAAGAGATCATCAGGAGGCTGGAGCTATGAAAATTTTGGTCATCAATGGGCCTAACCTGAACATGCTGGGCATTCGGGAGCCGGACATCTACGGACGGCAGACCTATTCCGACCTGGAGGCCTATATCCGGGCCGGGGCGGAGAAGTTGGGGCTGGAGGTTGAGGTGTTCCAATCCAACCACGAGGGAGACCTTGTGGACAAGATCCAGTGGGCCTACGGCCGGATGGACGGCATTGTTATCAACCCCGCCGCTTATACCCATACCAGCGTAGCCATTCTGGACGCCCTGAAGGCGGTGGCTCTGCCGGCGGCGGAGGTGCACCTGTCCGATGTGAACCAGCGGGAGGCCTTCCGCCATATCTCCTACGCCGGGATGGCCTGCCAGGTCTCTTTCATCGGTCTGGGCTTTGAGGGCTATCTCCGAGCCATGGAATATCTGAAAAACGTCATCCAATGATAAAACAACAGCCGGTTGGAACAAGTCCAACCGGCTGTTATATTATTTGGATTCTGCCGCTTCCAGGGAGGGAACTTCGTCCAGATCCTGAAATTCCGGGGCGTCAGGTTGGGTAAAGACCTTTTGGAACACATCTCCGTCCATGACCTCGTGGGCCAGCAGATACCGGGCGGTGATCTCCAGGGCCTCCCGCTGCTGGGTGAGGATATCCTCGCACCGGCGGTAGGCGGCGTCTACGATGTCCTTGACCTCCTGGTCGATCTGGCCGGCCACCTCTTCGGAATAGGTGCGGGCCTGGGCCATGGAGCGGCCAATGAAGATCTCGTTGCTTTCGCTGCCGTAGGCCACCGTGCCCAGCCGGGCGCTCATGCCGTACTTGGTCACCATGGCCCGGGCAATCTCAGAGGCCCGCTGGATGTCGCTGGAGGCGCCGGTGGAGATATCTCCCAGCACCAGCTGCTCCGCCACCCGGCCGCCCAGACAGACGGCGATGCGCTCCTCCAGCTCCCGCTTGGAGTGGTAGGCCCGATCCTCCTGGGGCAGGGAGATGGTCATGCCGCCGGCGGGACCGCGGGGGATAATGGTGATCTGGTGGACGGGATCCTGGGTCTCCAGCTGGTGAATGACCACGGCGTGTCCCGCCTCGTGATAGGCGGTCAGACGCTTGGCGTGGGGGGTAACCACACGGCTTTTCTTCTCCGGCCCGGCGATGACCTTCATCATGGCCTCGTGAAGGTCGGCGTTGGTGATGTACCGCTGACCTGCCCGGCCGGCCAGAAGGGCGGCCTCGTTAAGCAGGTTTTCCAGGTCGGCGCCGGTAAAGCCGGCGGTGGCCTTGGCAATGTTCTGGAGGGAGACGTCCTCCCCCAGGGGCTTTCTTCTGGCGTGGACCTTGAGAATCTCCTCACGGCCCTTGATGTCCGGCAGGCCCACATAGATCTGTCGGTCAAAGCGGCCGGGGCGGAGGAGGGCGGGATCCAGGATGTCCTGACGGTTGGTAGCCGCCATGACGATGACCCCGTCGTTGGAGGCAAAGCCGTCCATCTCCACCAGCAGCTGGTTCAGGGTCTGCTCCCGCTCGTCGTGGCCGCCGCCCAGTCCGGCGCCTCTCTGGCGGCCCACCGCGTCGATCTCGTCGATGAATACAATGGCCGGGGCTTCCTTCTTGGCCTGATCAAACAGATCACGCACCCGGCTGGCGCCTACGCCAACGTACAGCTCCACAAAGTCGGAGCCGGAGATGGACAGAAAGTGGACGCCGGCCTCGCCGGCCACCGCCTTGGCAATCAGGGTTTTACCGGTGCCCGGAGGGCCCACCAGCAGCACGCCCTTGGGAATTCGGGCGCCCAGGGCGATGAACTTCTGAGGATCCCGGAGAAACTCCACGATCTCCTTCAGCTCCTCCTTTTCTTCGTCCGCACCCGCCACATCCTGGAAGGTCACCTTCTTGCTCTGGTCGGACAGGGTGCGGGTTCTGGCGTGGCCGAACCGGTTGGGCCCGGCGCTGCCTCCGGAGGCTGCGTTGGACTGGCGCAGGAACATCAGGTACCAGAAGGCCAGTACCACCAGGGTGAGGGCGGCGTAGGGAAGGAACTGGTACCACCAGGAGTCCTGAATCCCGGGGGTGTAGTCATAGTCCTCCAGGATACCCTCTGCCCGCTGCTCCTCGATCAGCGGGGACAGATCCTGATAGAACACGTCAAAGTCCGCCAGCTGATAGTGCTGCGTGCTGGTTTTGTCCCCCTCTCCCCGAAGCTCCAGGGTGAGGACATTGTCCTTTACGGAGAAGGACTTTACCTTTTCCTGCTCAAAAAGCACACGGATCTGGTTATAGGTGGGGGCATCAGCCTGATCCATTTGCTGCAGGGTGTTGACGGCAAAGAGTACCAGGGCCAATAACATTACATACAAAAATATGTCCCGGGAACTAAAACGTCTCATGGGACTCACTTCCTTTCCGGTGGGCGGAGGAGATGGGAGGGCCAGTCCGCCAACTTTGCGCTCCCCTGGCGGGATCAGCCGCCGTATACCTCCGGCTTGAGGATTCCGATGTAGGGCAGGTTGCGGTAGTGCTCGGCGTAGTCCAGTCCGTAGCCCACCACAAAGGCGTCGGGAATGGTAAAGCCGGAGTAATGAACCTCCACCGGCTTCACCCGGCGATCCGGCTTATCCAGCAGGGTACACAGGCGGATGGAGGCGGGCTTGCGCTGTTCCAGCAGCTTCAGCAGGTAGCTGAGGGTGTTGCCGGAGTCCAGAATGTCCTCCACCACCAGAAGGTGGCGGCCGGAGATGTCGCCGGACAGGTCCTTGGTAATCTGCACCTGACCGGTGGAGGAGGTGCCGGAGCCATAGGAGGAGACGGACATGAAGTCCACGGTGCAGGGCAGGTCGATGCGGCGGCACAGGTCAGCCATAAACACGAAGGAGCCCCGCAGCACGCTGACAAGGGTGATCTCCTTTCCCTGGTAATCGGCGGTGATCTGGTCGGCAATCTCCTGTACCCGCTGGGCCAGCTGCTCCTGGGTGAAGAGGACGGATTCGATATCTCGCTCTAACATGATCATTCGTTCCTTTCATCTTTCCGGGCAGCGCCGGGTCGTGCCGGACCCACTGCCTCAAAATACCACATATCACCCGTCAAAGGGTGTCTGTTTCTGTCATGGCCTGCGCTCCGTCGGGAACGCAGCGCAGATGCCAGGCCATCTCGCCCATCCGGGGGAGAAAGGCCTCATCCGGGCCCAGACCGGCCACTGCGGCGATTTGGCCGTCCACAGTGAACACGGGCAGCCCGTCCCGATCTGCCGCCGGAATTTTTTCCTCAATGAACCATTTTTTCACCGTTTTGCCCGGCCGCTTGGGGCGTTTGAGCCGGTCGCCCGTCTGCCGGGGCCGCAGCCGGATGGCCGGCGCCGCCGCCTGGGAGAGGTATAGCTCCATGGGCTGCTGGCTCTGTCCCACATAGACCTCCAGGCTGCACTGGATCATCCACGCCCCCGCCCAGGTGGCGCCCGGCATGGCCAGGGACACAGGGGAGAGGACGGTGGGACGGACGCGGCTGAGCCGGATTTCGTCGTAGACCCGCCGGGCGGTCAGCCCGTTGGGCAGATCCATCCGGGCGGAGGGATCCCCGCTTTTGCACAGCGCCACCAGGCCCTCCAGATGGGCGGCGGTGCAGTTGTCGTTGCCCTGGGTGACCGCGGCAATCAGGCCGCGGGCGGCCCGCAGAGCCAGAGGACGGGGCAGGCTGGCCAAGGCCGCCGCGGAGGCGGCGGCACAGTCGGGGTCGCAGGTAATGGGCCCCAGCTCCTTCAGGGCCTGCGCCATCAGGTATTCCTCGTCCTCCCGCAGGGAGGCGGCTGTCTGGAACAGTCGCTCCATCAGGTTGGGGTTGAGCTGCTCCAGCTGGGGAATGACCTGGCTGCGCAGACGGTTTCTGGCGTAGGACATGTCCCGGTTGGACACGTCTTCCCGCCAGGGAATGCCGTAATAGCGGAGGTACTCCTCCACTTGCGCCCGGGTAGTGGTGAGCATGGGGCGGATCACCCTGCCCCGCCGGGGGGGGATCCCGCCCAGCCCCCGCAGGCCGCTGCCCCGCGTCAGGTGGAGCAGAAGGGTCTCCCCGTTGTCGTTGGCGGTGTGGGCGGTGGCGATCCACTGGGCCCCCACCTCCTCCGCTGCCTGGGTGAGAAAGTCGTAGCGCATTCTGCGGGCTGTCTCCTCCAGGCCTCGCCCGGTTCTCTGAGCCTCCCCGGCCACGTCACCCCGGCCCACCAGGAGCGTCACCCCGGGCAGCTCCGTCCACGCGCCGTCCGGCCCCGGTACTTGCCTGGGACCGCAGCACAGCTCCACCAGCTGGCGGACAAAAGCCTCGTCCCCGTCTGACTCCTCACCCCGCAGGCAGTGGTTGTAATGGGCGGCGGCCAGGCGGAAGTCCATGGCCTGCCGCAGGGCGTTGAGCCGGTGAAGGAGATAGACGGAGTCGGCACCCCCCGATACAGCGCACAAAACCGTGCTGCCGGGAGGAATCAGCCCGTTGGCGGTGATGAATTGAACCAGGGAATCCCTCATACTCCCTCCGGAATCTCTTCTCAATACTCCGTATGCTTCCATTCCATATCGTTAAAGGTGGTGTACTCCGGCATCCACTGCAGCTCCACGGTGCGGGTTTCACCGTGGCGGTTTTTGGCGATGATGCACTCCGCCACATTGGGGTTGGGACACTCCTTGTCGTAGTAGCCCTCCCGGTACAGGAACATGACGATGTCGGCGTCCTGCTCGATGGCGCCCGATTCACGCAGGTCGGACAGCATAGGCCGCTTGTCGCTGCGGCTTTCGTTGGCACGGGACAGCTGAGACAGGCACAGCACCGGGACATTCAGCTCCTTGGCCATGATCTTCAGGGCCCGGGAAATGTCGGACACCACCTGCTGGCGGTTTTCACCGGAGTAGCTCCGGCCGCCCGCCGACTGCATCAGCTGGAGGTAGTCGATGATGACCAGCCCCAGGTTATCCACCCGGCGGCATTTGGCGCTGATATCAGCCACGGAGACGGAGGAGTCGTCGTCAATCAGAATTTTGGACTTGTTCAGAGCGTCGGCGGCTACCGCCACCTTTTCCCAGTCGTCCTCGTTGAGCTTGCCGGTGACCAGCTTCTTGTTATCCACAAAGCACTCGCCGGAGATCAGGCGCAGAGCCAGCTGCTCCCGGCTCATTTCCAGGGAGAAGAAGGCCACCGTCTTGCCCGACTCCTTGCCCGCCTTCAAAAGGATGTTCAGGGCCATGGAGGTTTTGCCCATACCGGGGCGGGCGGCCAACAGGATCAGATCCGATTTGTTCAGACCGGAGATGGCCCGGTCCAGGTCGGACAGGCCGGTGGACAGGCCGGGGATTTCCGTGTCGCTGGCAGCCAGCTCCGTCAGCCGGTCGTAGACGTCCACCAGAATGGTGGAGATGGGGGTTAGCCCCCGGGAAGCCCGGCCCTGGCGGATGGCGTAGATCCGCTGCTCCGCCGTGTCCAGCACATTCTGGCCCGTTTCCGTGCCCTGCTGCACCAGGGCGGTCAGCTCGCCGGCTGTCTCCGCCACCCGCCGGAGCAGGGCCTTGTCCTTCAAGATACCGATGTACTCTTTGACATTGGCCGCCGTGGGGGTTGTGTCCATCAGCTGCAGGAGATAGCCTCGGGAGGTGTTTTCATCATACACCCCGTTCTGTTTCATGTTCTCCAGCACCGTCACCGGGTCGATGGTGAGGGAGTAGTTGAACATGGAATAGATGGTTTCGTAAATCTCCCGATTCTGCTGGATGTAGAAATCGTCCGGCTTCAGCTGATCGATGACCTCCGGCACACACCGGGCGTCAATGAGCATGGAGCCCAGCACCGCCTGCTCCGCCTCCACGCTGTGGGGCAGCTGTTTCAGCAGCAGCTCCTCCTCTGAATAGGGCATGTCCATCCCTCCCTTCTCACGGCGGTCTGCCTCGGAGGGCAAACCGTTTCTCTAAGCGGGGATGCCCCCATCCCTGCTGTCTGCCGCAGGGGATGGGGGCAGTGTGGAGGAGGTCAGGCCTCCACCACCATTACATTCACCGTACCGATGATCTCATAGCCCAGCTTGGCCTTGATCTTGTAGCCGCCGCAGGCCTTGATAGGCTCATCCAGCACCAGCTTGGCCTTGGCAATATTCAGGCCGTGCTGAGCGGCCAGGCACTCGGAAATTTCCTTGGCAGTCACGGCGCCGAACAGGCGGCCGCCTTCGCCGGCCTTGGCAGGCACCTTCACCGTCAGGCTCTCCAGCTTCTTGGACAGGGCCTCCGCCTCTGCCTTTTCAGCGGCCTCCTGGGCCTTCCGGGCCTTCTCCTGCTGCTTCATGGTGTTGATGTTCTCAGCGGTGGCGATGACAGCCTGCTTCCGGGGCAGGAGGAAGTTCCGGGCGAAGCCGTCGGATACCTCCACCATCTGTCCCTTCTTGCCCTGTCCCTTCACGTCCTGCTGCAGAATGACCTTCATGTTGCGTTACCTCCATATACAAAGTGTAATATTACCAAGAAAAAGTCCAAAATATAAAATGGAATCGGGGAAATTGTCCCTTACCCCTCCAAATACTGGTCGATAGAATGGGTCAGCTCCTCCACCACCTGATCCAGGGACTTGTCCGGAATCTGGCCGCCGGCTGCCGCGGCGTTGCCGCCGCCGCCCAGGGGCTCAAGGATGACCTGGACATTGTTGTCCCCCATGGAGCGGGCGGAGATCACCACTCGGTCCCCGTCGGGATAGACCACGAAGGAGGTGTTGATGCCGATGATGTTCAGCAGCTCGTCAGCGGCCTGGGCCGCGGTAATGCGGCTGACCGTATGGTCCACCACAGCCAAAGCCACCCCATCCCGGTACATCCGGGCATTCTGGATAATGGAATATTTGGCGATGGTGCCGTCCAGATCGTTCTGGAACAACTTTTTCACCTCTCCGGTATCGGCGCCGGCCCGACGGAGGAAGGCCGCGGCCTCAAAGGTGCGGCCGCCGGTACGCATGGTAAAGTTTTTGGTGTCCAGCACAATGCCGGCCAGCAGAGCCTCTGCCTCCGTGCGGCTGAGGTCGGTGGGATCGGCGATATACTGGAGCAGCTCGGTCACCAGCTCCGAGGCGGAGGAGGCGTAGGGCTCGTGGTAGTTGAGGGCCGCCCCTTCAATATAGGTGGCTGCCCGCCGGTGGTGGTCAATGACCGCTACCCGGTTGCAGGATTCCAAAATGGCCTGGGACTGCACCTGTTCCGGGCGGTTGGTGTCCACCACCACCACCAGCGTGCGGTTGTCGGCAACCAGCAGCGCCTCCTGGGGGGAGAGGAAGATTTCCTGATATTCCGGCAGCTGCCGCAGCCGGTCGCACAGGGGCTTGGCGGGGGGATTGCCCGGCTCCTGGATGATGTGGGCGGGAATGCCCTTCTTCCGGGCGATGGCCGCCACACCGGCAGCGGCGCCGATGCAGTCGTTGTCGGGGCTTTTGTGGCCCATAATAATGATCCGGGAGGAGTCGTTGACCAGGGCGGACAGGGCATTTGCCATAACCCGGCTTTTCACCTTGGTGCGCTTCTCCGTCTCCTTGGAGCGGCCGCCGTAGAACTCGAAGGTGAACCGGTTGCGGATCACCGCCTGGTCGCCGCCCCGGGACAGGGCCATCTCGATGGACAGGTTGGCAAACTGCATCAGCTCCCGGATGCTGTCCCCGTCCTTACCCACACCAATGGAGAAGGTGGCGGACAGGCCGCTGGGATTGACCACCTGATGGACCTCGTCCAGAATGTCGAATTTCTGCTCCACAAACCGGGCCAGATACTGTTCCTCAAAGATAAACAAATACCGGTCCCGCTCTACCCGGCGGAGCAGGCCGCCGGTTCGCTCCACCCAGGGATCCAGGCGGGCGTTGAGCTCGGAATAGATGGTGGAGCGCTGGTTTTCCGTCAGGTTCTTCATCAGATCCTCGTAATTGTCCAGCAGCAGCACCGCAACCACCGGCCGGGTTGCCTGGAACCGGTCCCGCACATCGGCCAGCTCGGTGACGTCCACCCAGTAGGTGGTGGCCAGAAAGCCGCTGCCACGGTCGCCGGTGCGAACCAGGTGCCCATATACTCGGAACCGCCGCCCGGCAAAGGAAATCTCCTCAGGGCATTCCGACTTGCCCTCCAGAAGCCAGCGGGCGTCAAAGTTGGGCACCACAGCCGACAGCTTGGCGTCAAACAGGTGCTCCCGGTTATCCGCCAGCTGGAGGAAGCGGTCATTGCTCCAGATGATGTCGTCGCTCTCCGGGCGGAAGATAACCATGGGCAGCGGAGAATTGACCATGGTATCCTTGGTGGCCACATCCACATTTCCGGTGAGGTTTTCAATGTATTTGTTGATGGCGCGCCTTCTCTGGTGCCCGGTGGTGCGGCTGTAAATGCCCAGCATGACCACCACCAGCAGTTCTACTGCCGCCAGGGCGGGATGGAACATGGCGGAAGCCAGGGCAAACAGGATCAGGCAAATGAAGTACAGCTGCACGCTGGGTTGGAGAAGTTTTGTAAATTTACGATTCACAGAGGGCAGCCCCTTCCCGATGGAAAACTCAATCAGTAGTTCATTATATCAGATGTTTCCCGAAAAAACAACCGCTACAAGGGAATTCCCCACCACTCCTGTCTGCGGGGGGAAAAGGGAATTTCCCGTGACAGCGGGAGAAAAATCTGCTACCATACAGGTATCATCCAATGCAGCGGGCCCAGGGGTCTGGGCAGGAGAGGAGAGCACTATGTCAGATGTCCATACCATCCAGGTGATCGCCCGGATTCGCAGTGATTTTCCCACCAAATTCGGCATTCCCCGACAGAGCGGCCTGGTGGAGGAGCTAAAGGCCGCCGTGGTGTTTGAGCCGGAGTACCGCAATCCTGATGCTGTCCGGGGGCTGGAGGGCTTTTCCCACCTGTGGCTGATCTGGCAGTTTTCCAAGGCGGTGCGGGACAGCTGGTCGCCCACCGTGCGTCCGCCCAGGCTGGGCGGGAACACCCGCATGGGGGTGTTTGCCACCCGATCTCCCTTCCGTCCCAACCCCATCGGCCTGTCCTGTGTGCGGCTGGAGGGGGTGGAGCTCCATCCGGAGCTGGGTCCAGTGCTTCATATTGCCGGGGCCGACCTGATGGACGGCAGTCCCATTTATGACATCAAGCCCTATCTGCCCTACGCCGATTGCCGCCCGGACGCGGTGGGCGGCTTTGCCGGCCGGCCCAAGGAGCCTACACTCCAGGTGGAGGACCCGGAGGGGCTTCTCGATCAGGTGGAGGAGGAAAAGCGGGCTGCCCTGGTGGGGGTGCTGGCCCAGGATCCCAGGCCCACCTACCAGCATGATCCGCAGCGGGTGTACGGCATGGCCTTTGGGGACTGGGAGGTCAAATTCCAGGTGCGGGAGGATCGGCTGTACGTGATCGCTTTGGAATCCCGGTAAAAAAGAAGTGTTCCCGGATGGGGGTACCCCCATCCGGGAACACTTTATTATTGGCAGCACTGGCGGCTGAGCCAGTGGCGGTAATGCTCGCCGGAGCCCACCTGCCCAACTGCGGACAGGGAGGCCTGGGAGAAGGTGAACAGCTCCTGGGCCAGCTGGCGCAGCTGCTCCCGGGTGACTTGGTCATAGGCGTCCAGAATTTCCTGGCTGCTCCGCACCCGGCCGTAAAACAGGGTGGAGCCGCCCAGATGGCTCATGCGGGCCTGGACGGACTCCAGCCCCATCAGCACATTGGCCTTGGCTTGCTCCCTGGCCCGGTCCAGCTCCTCCTGCGTGGGCCCGTGCTGGGCCAGATCTGTCACAATGGAGGCGATGGCCGACAGGGCCGCGTCCTCCTGCTCCCGGTTCAGAGCGGCGTAGATGCCCAGAAAACCGGTGTCGGAGTGGTCGGAGAGGTAAGAATATACGGTGTAGCACAGTCCCCGCTGCTCCCGCAGCTGCTGGAACAGGCGGGAGGAGCAGCCGCCCCCCAGAATGGCGTTGAGCAGCAGCAGCCCATACCGCCTGGGATCCAGGTAGGACAGGCCCGGGAAGGCCAGGATCAGATGGTTTTGCTCGATGGCCTTGCGGCGCACGGTGACCGCCGGACGATAAGCCGCCCGCTCTTCCGCCTGGGCTGCCCCGGCGGGCAGCGCGGCCAGACGGCTTTGCAGGTCGGCTGCGTGCTGGGGGGTGAAGCTGCCGGCCAGGGCAACGACAATCCGGTCAGGGGTGTAGTGGCTCTGCTGCCACTGACGCAGCCGGGGGCCGGACAGCCGTGCCAGTGTGGAGGCTCGGCCCAGGATGGGACGGCCCAGCGCATCCCCCTTATAAACTGCCATGGCCAGACGCTCGGCGCACAGATCCTCCGGCGTGTCCTCATACATGCCAATTTCCTCCAGGATCACGCCCCGCTCTACCTGCACGTCTTCCTGGGAGAAACGGGAGTGGAACAGCATGTCGCACAGCAGATCAGCCGCCCGATCCAGGTGGCTGTCCAGGCAGCGGGCATAGTAGCAGGTGCTGTCCTTGGTGGTGTAGGCGTTGACCTGGCCGCCGATAGCGTCCATCTCCCGGGCAAGATCGCCGGCGGTGCGGCGCTGGGTACCTTTGAATGACATATGCTCTATGAAATGGGCGGCTCCGTTTTCGCCGGGCCGCTCATGTCGGGAGCCTGCCCCCACAAAAAATCCCAGGGCGGCAGAACGGACACCCGGCATAGACTGGGTGACGATCCGCAGGCCGTTGGGAAGGGTGGTGATTTGATGCATGGCGAAGTCCTTTCTTCCCCGCTCCCCGGCCGGAAGGGCCTGGCAGGGCGGGCTTCTGTTGTAAGTATCCTATGCCATCGGGTTTCCCAAACGACAAGGGACGGGAAACCCGGCACAAAATTGACGCAAAATAGCTGCTGTGCAGCCATTATAGCACAGAAGGGAACAGGCAGTCCATGGTGATTTCTTCCCGCTGTTTTCGTCCGGAAGCGGCGAAAATAATCCCGGCTTCCTGGTATAACACAAAAAAAGCCTGTCCACACTAGGCTTTGGAGGTGGTTTCCATGAAGCGAAGCCGTTTGGAGCAATTGGGTGAATTTTTGCTGGGAAAGGGCTTTTACATCGTCCTGTTCCTGTGCGTCGCCGCAATTGGAATTTCCGGCTATATGATGGTGCGCTCCGCCACGGACGCCGGCCAAACTGACGAGCCAGTGTCCGGACAGCCTACCATCGTACTTCCGGACAGCAGCATTTCTATGCCCTCGGGAATCCTGGAAGGGGAAGAGACACCGGTTTCCGGCGGAGAGGACGAGGTGGAACTCCAGCAGGCGGCGGGAGAGTCCGACCTGACGGAAGAGGCCCAGACCCCGGCCGATACGGCGAAAGAGGTGGTATACACCTGGCCGGTAAAGGGTACGGTCCTTCGTCCCTTCAGTGTGGAGACCCTGTCCTATGATGTGACCATGGGAGACTGGCGTACCCACGGCGGGGTGGATATTGCCGCTGAACTGGGCTGGGACGTGATTGCCGCCGGCGAGGGTCAGGTGACCGAGGTCTACCAGGACGCCATGATGGGGGTCACCGTGGTGGTGGAGCAGCCCGACGGGGTGGTGACCACCTATTCCAACCTGGCGCCTGACCCCGTGGTGGCGGTGGGTGATCAGGTGGATACCGGCACGGTGATCGGACAGATCGGCCAGACTGCCATGGCGGAATGGGACCTTGCCCCCCATCTGCACCTGGAGATGGCGGCCAGCGGGGAACAGACCGATCCTCTGCTCTATCTGCCCCAGTAAACATGGTAGCCGCGGCGCGCTTGCGCCGCGGCTACCATATTGTTCAGGGTTCCGGTTCGGTGGGGGACGATTCAGAAACGGCCGGCTGCCGCCGGGCCACATCCTGCCGCAGCAGTTTATACAGCGTGGCGGTAAGGGGGACGGCCAACAGCATCCCGGGGATCCCGGCGATTCCACCGCCCACCGTGACGGCGGTCAGCACCCAGATACCGGGCAGCCCAATGGAGGAGCCCACCACCCGGGGATAGATGAGGTTGCCCTCCAGCTGCTGCAGGATCACGATAAAGACCAGAAAGGCCGCGGATTGCAGGGGATTGACGGTGAAGATCATAAAAGCGCCGATGACCGCGCCCAGATAGGCGCCCACAATAGGCAGCAGCGCCGTGGCGCCGATGAGCGTTCCGATCATTGTGGCGTAGGGGAAGCGCAGCAGCATCATGCCCAGAGTACACAGAACGCCGATGATGACGGCTTCGGTACACTGGCCTACAATAAATTTGGTGAAGGTATCGTGGGCGGTATCCAGAACATAAAGGATGCTCCGGTATACCCGCTGATTCAGATAGGTTCGTCCCAGCGCCTGGAACTGGCGGGCCAGTTTTTCCTTTCCAGTCAGCAGGTACAGTGCGAAAATAAAGGACATTACCAGCTGTACCACCACGCCGCTGACGGCTCCCACAACGGAGACCGTGGTAGTGAACAGGTTGGTCATTCCGGAGCTGAGATAGCTGGCTATCTTTTGTACCAGCTGGGGCCAGTTGACATTCAGCGAGGTCAGCCATTCCTGAATCTGGGGGACTGGGATGTCCATGCTGGAAACCCAGGCCAGCAGCTGCTCCAGCATAGGCGGGACCCCGGCCAGAATCACGCGGAAGGCGTCGGTGAGCTGTGGAATGATAATCCGGACCAGCACCACCACCACGATGGCGATAATCGCCAGGGAAGCGATAATACTGACAGCCCGGCGATAGGGATAGACCGGATGCCTGGAATCGGAGAAGGGGGGGAGCAGCTCCACCTTATCCACCAGAATATTCAGTACATAGGCGATTGCACCGCCCAGCAGCAGAGGCATCAGAATGGAGATCAGATGCAGCCCGCTGTGGAAGATGACGTCGCTGTATTTGATCAGCAGGATCAGTACGGCGGCGCCGAGAAGATAGAACCAGGGCTTTTTGGGGTAGGTCATGTGTAAACTCCCTTCCAGTACCGCTTGATGTGGAATAAAAGTATTGTATCATGGGGCGGGCGGAGTGTCCAGGGGAAGAAAAAAGAACTGCCAAAGCAAAAAGAACTGCCAAAGCAAACCCGGAGCCCATCATAGCCGGAATACGCAACCCTTTTGGGCTGGGCATCCGGTGTGGCTTTGCCTGCCTTGAGCATTGACCTGCCGAAGGGGAAACTGCCGCCTTGGGCGGTGGAACCCAGAATAAAAGGAGGGGCTCTTTTGCCTTGGAGGAGTAAAAGAGGGGCTATACGAACCACTATGGTTCGTATAGCCCCTCTTGTGGTGGAGGCGGGGGGCGCTGACCCCCCGTCCGACAACCCCTCCATGGAAACCCCTCCGGCCCCCGCCGGCCCTCTCCGCCCCCGCCACCGCC
>CALXDY010000050.1 GCA_944387225.1 uncultured Oscillospiraceae bacterium
CACGCTGCCGGGGGCATCGATATTGCCGGGGACGGCAAACACGTCCCTGCCCTGCTCCAGGGCGTGATCCATGGTCTTCATGGTTCCGCTGTGCCGGGCGCACTCCACCGCCACCACACCCAGGGACAACCCGCTGATGATGCGGTTGCGGATGGGGAAGAACTCCCCCAGATGGGGCGTCCCAGGGGGACGCTCGCTGATCACGGCGCCCACAGACGCCACATCCCGGTACAGGCCGAGATTGCTTCTGGGATAGGGCAGATCCACCCCGCCCGCCAGCACGGACACCACTGGGCGTCCGCTTTGCAGGGCCCCCCGCAGAGCCGCCGCATCGATTCCCTGGGCCAGGCCGGACACCAGGAGCATGCCGCTGCGGGCCAGCTCCAGGCCCAGACGGGCGGCCACGGACACGCCGTAAATAGAGGGCTTTCGGCTGCCCACCACGCCGATGGCCGCTTCCTCGTCAAAGTGGATCTGACGGCCCAGCACATACAGCAGGGGCGGCGGATCGGCAATCTGCCGCAGACGGTTGGGGTATGCTCCATCCCGAATGGTCATGATCCTCAGATCCAGCCGCTGGCAATCCTCCAGGATCCGCTCTGCCTGATCCAGGCTTTTGTCCATCAGGCTTTCCACACCCTGGCGGGTAATGCCCGGCACCTCCCGCAGCAGCTCCGGCGGGGCATAGTAGGCCCGTTCCGGATCTCCGAACTGCTCCAGTACCCGAAGCACGCCTCTCGGTCCCAAGCCCTTGCGGGTGGTCAGCCAGATCCAGTCTCGCAGCACGCCCCACCGTCTCCTCTCTCTCTTATCGGGCCATCTCCCAAAGCACCACGGCGGCGGCCACGGCAGCATTGAGGGACTCGCACCGCTCCCGCATGGGGATGCTCAGCGCCGCCCTGCTTCCCGCCAGAAGCTGTCCGGACACGCCTCTGCCCTCGCTTCCGATGACCACAGCCGCCCGGCCCAACTCAGCCTGGCGGACATCCACCGTGTGCTCAGACAGGGCGGTGGCGTACAGGGGCATCTGGGATCGCTCCATCAAGGCCAGCAGCTCGTCCCCTGTGGTCTCCCACACCGGCAGACGGAAGCAGGCTCCCATGGAGGCCCGCACCGTCTTGGGGTGGTAGGGATCGGCGCAGCCGTTGACCAGCAGCAGGCCGTCAGCCCCCAGGGCATCGGCAGTACGCCAGATGGTACCCACATTCCCCGGATCCTGTACGCCGTCCAGCACCAGGTATCGGCTACCCTCCAGCCGCTCCGGCGGCTGGGTCCCCGGCATACGGGCCAAAAAGAGGGCTCCCTGGGGCGTCCGCATGGGGGAGATGGTCTCCATCACATCCCGGGGTACTTCCACCAGCCGCACCTCAGGCGGAACCGGCGGAGGCGTGATCCCCTGGGCCACCACCACGGTGGTAAGGGGCGCCTGCCAGCGGACCGCCTCCTCCAGCAGCTTCACCCCATCTCCCAGGTACTCCCCCGTCTCCTCCCGGCTGCGGGCGGCGCCGGAGGCCAGCTTTCTTATTTTCATCAGCAGCGGATTTTTCCGGCTGGTGATCTGCTCCATGTCCGGCCTCCCTGTTCTCTCAGGCGGCGTTTGGGGCCCGATCAGGCTCCATCCCCCGCCCTGTTTTTCTCTATAAAAAGGTATAGACACAAATATAGCATACCCGCAACCCCAGATCAAGTCAACATTTTTTCGCCCTCAATAGGTTAATTTTGGTAATGGCGCAGATATACTCCCCTGGTTTCCGCCCTATTTTCAAAGAAAACCGTATCCTTGCATTTCCCCCCGCCCGCGTCTATAATGGGACTCGACAACCTCAAACATCCCGGTTTCCGGGATGTTTTTGCGAAATTATGCCGGTGTATCCGGCAAAATGGGAGGATATTATGGAAGAGCTTTATCTGCAGGATCCCCGGCTCAGCCGGTTTTCCGCCCGGGTGCTCTCCTGCACGCCGGAGGGCAGCGACTGGGCCGTGGTTCTGGATCAAACCGCCTTTTATCCGGAGGGCGGCGGTCAGCCCTGGGATACCGGAGTCTTGGGAGACGCACAGGTAACGGCGGTGCGCCGTCGGGACGGCCATGTGGTTCACACCTGCGACCGGCCTCTGGAGCCGGGCGCTCAGGTGGAGGGCCGGATCGACTGGGCCCGCCGGTTTGACCTGATGCAGCAGCACTCCGGAGAGCATATTGTGTCCGGTCTGGCCCACCAGTTTTATGGCTGCGAGAATGTGGGCTTCCACATGGGAGCTCAGGTCATCACCATCGACTTTGACCGCCCCCTGGATTCCCAGCAGCTGCGGCATTTGGAGGACGCGGCCAACCGTTATCTGTGGGAAAACCGGCCGGTGGAAATCTCCTACCCCTCTCAGGAGGAGCTGTCCCACCTGGCCTATCGAAGCAAAAAGGAGCTCACCGGGCAGGTTCGTATCGTCACCTTCCCCGGTGCGGACGTATGCGCCTGCTGCGGCACCCACGTGTCTGCCGCCGGTGAAATCGGTCTGATCAAGCTGCTGAGCTGTCAGAAATTCCGATCCGGCGTACGCATCGAGCTGGTATGCGGCGGCCGAGCCTGGGACTATCTCTCTCAGGTGGCGGAGCAAAACCACAAGGTCTCCAACCTGCTCTCGGTCAAGGAGCCGGAAACCGCCCAGGGGGTGACCCGTCTGCTGGAGGAAACCCAGGCTCTGAAGTCCCGTATCATTACGTTGGAGGAGGCCCGTTTCTCCGACCTGACGGCACGCCACCGGGGCGAGGAGGACGTGCTCCTCTTTGAGCCGGGACTCTCCCCGGACAGCCTCCGCCGGCTCACGGACGCCCTGATGGAGGGGCGAACCGGCTTAATCGCCTGCTTCTCCGGGGACGACACCCAGGGCTACCGCTATGCCATGGGCCAGTCCGGCGGTAACCTGCGGCCTCTGTGCACCCAGATGAACCAGGCTCTGTCCGGACGGGGCGGCGGAAAGCCCGACTTTGTCCAGGGCTCCCTCCAGGCCACAAGAGAGCAGATCCAAGTCTTCTTTGCCAGCCAGAGCCGTTAACTTCCAAAGATCAGCCGCACCGCCCAGGCGGCGGCCAAAAATCCCGTCATGTCGGCGCACAGGGCGGCGGGCAGGGCGTACCGGGTTTTTGTCACTCCCACCGCTCCGAAATAAACCGCGATGGTGTAAAAGGTAGTCTCGGTGGAACCCAGCATCACCGCGGCCACCCGTCCCAGGTAGGAATCCGGGCCGTAGGCCTGAATCAGCTCCGCCCCAACCCCCAGAGCCGCCGACCCGCTCACCGGCCGCACCAGCATCAGGGGCAGCAGCTGGGCGGGCAGCCCGATCCGCTCCAGCAGCGGGGCAAGGGCCTGGGCCGCCAGCTCCAGCGCTCCGGAGGCCCGGAGCATGGCCACCGCGGTCATCAGCCCCACCAGCGCGGGAAAAATCCCAAGCAAGGTGCTTACGCCCTCTCCTGCTCCATGGATCAGCGCCTGGTACACGTCCACCCTCCGCCCCAGTCCATACAGGGCCACCAGCATCAGGGTCAGGGGTACCACCATGGACCACAACGCCTCCGCCCTCATGCCGGCCACACCTTTCTCAGCAGGCGGCAGGCTACTATCCCCACCCCCACCGACAAGGCGGACGCCAGCCAAACCGCCGGCAGGATGTCAAAAGGCGCGGCACACCCAGCCGCCGCCCGCACGGTGGCCACCGTGGTGGGGATCAGCTGAATGGACGCGGTGTTGCACACCACCAGCATACACATGGAATCTCCAGCCACCCCCGGTGTCCGCCGGGCCATCCGCCCCGCCGCCTTGATGCCCAAGGGAGTGGCCGCGTTGCCCAGCCCCAGAAGATTTGCCGACACGTTGGCCGCCACGCAGTCCATGGTTTCCCGATCCCCCGCCTCCTCCGGGTAGAGCCGTTTCAGCACCGGACGGAGCAGGCGGGACAGTCCCCCTGCCAAACCACTGCGGCTCATCACCTCCATCACACCTGTCCACAGGCACAGCATGCCCGCCATGGAAAGGCACAGCTCCACCGCTCCTCCGGCGCCTTCCACCACCGCCAGAGCAACCTCTCCTTCCCGTCCGGTGGCAATTCCACATAGCACGGACAATACCACCATTCCTGTCCATAAGTACGCCATTGTCATCCCATTTCGCCTCCTCTGCCCCTATCTATACGGGTGGAGGAGGCAGATCATTCCTCGACTGACTTCGACATTTTTACTGCAAATTTTGCTTATATATATTTCTTAATAATTATTTCATACTTTTTTCGCAATAACTTCACATCTCCTAGTTGACAGAATCCTACTTTTCTATATAATGGATATTGCAGTTTTCGGTATTATTTTACAGCTTCCGTGCCATCTCGTTTGTTCTCAACGCGATACGGATCTACAGGAAAGGACGGATTCATCCTATGAAGTCGACAGGCATTGTACGCAAGGTAGACGAGCTGGGCCGCATTGTGCTGCCCATTGAGCTGCGCCGCACGCTGGACATCGCGGAGAAGGACTCTTTGGAAATTTACATGGACGGCTCTTCCATTGTTTTGAAGAAATACCAGCCCGCCTGCATTTTCTGCGATGACGCCAAGGACGTTGTGCTTTTCCACGGCAAGAACATCTGCCCCAAGTGCATCAAGGCTCTGGGTGAGACCCTGAACAAGGGCTGAACCACATCGGGGGCGGCAGGCAGAACTCTCACAAAGAAAAGCAGCGGGGAACCGGTCGGTTCCCCGCTGTTTTATTGTTCCACTGCCAGCTGATACAGCTCGTTGCGGGACAGGCCCAGCTCCTTGGCCGCCCGTTTCACCGCGTCCCGAAGGGACAAGCCTTCCTGTTCCCGCAGCCGATTCACCCGCTCCAGGCCGTCGTCCAGGGTAGCGACAGGGGCCTCCTTAGGCTCCGCTCCCCGGATCACCAGTACAAACTCCCCTTTGGGCGGCGTCTGGTTGTACCGCTCCATAGCCTCTCCCAGAGTGGTGCGGACGACCTCCTCATGGAGCTTGGTCAGCTCCCGGCACAGGGAGATGGGCCGGTCCGGCCCGAACACCTCCGCCATGTCCGCCAGGGTGGCGGTCAGCTTGTGGGGCGCTTCATAAAAGATCATGGTGCGTTCCTCCCCCGCCAGGGACTCCAGATGGCGGCGGCGGTTTTTCTTGTTCATGGCCAAAAAGCCCTCAAAGGTGAATCGTCCGGTGGGCTGCCCTGAGGCAGCCAGGGCGGTAACCAGGGCGCAGGGGCCCGGAACGGACACCACCGGCACGCCATGACCGGCACACAGGGCCACCAGCTCCTCTCCAGGATCGGAAATCGCCGGCGTACCCGCGTCGGTGACCAGGGCGCAGCTTTCCCCCGCCAGCAGCCGTTCCAGGATGGCTTTGCCGCTGTGCTCCGTATTGTGGCGGTAATAGGACACCATGGGCTTTCTCAGCTCCAGATGGTTGAGCAGCTTCATGGTCACTCTGGTATCCTCGGCGGCGATAAAATCCGCCTGAGCCAGGGTGTCCGCCATGCGCCGGGAAATGTCCCCCAGGTTTCCGATGGGGGTAGGCACCAGATACAATGTTCCGCTCATAAGGTACTCCTCTCTTGGACAAATCGGGTGGGCAGCACAGCCAGGCCGGGTTTTCCCTGCCGCACCGCCTCCACCAGCACCACCGCCGGAGAATGGGCTGGGGTATGGGCAATCATCTGCATACGCTTCGGCTCCAGGCCGCAGCTTCGCAGGGCAATCATCAGATCCGTCAGGCGATCCGGACGGTGACAGAGGGCAAACCGTCCCCCGTTTTTTACCAGTCGGGCAGCGCAGCGGCACAGCCCTTCCAGGCCATCCCCGCTCTCCATCCGGCTGTCCCCGCCCCAAGCCCCGCTGCGGCGTGGAAAATAGGGTGGATTGGACACCACCAGTTGGAAACTTCCAGGCTCAAAGGGCGCATCCTGCCAGTCTCCCTGCCAGATAACGCCCTCCAAACCATTTCCATCCAGGTTTCTCCGGGCCAGCCGGGCGGCGGCTTCATCCCGCTCCACCCCGTACAAATCCAGCCCATCCGCCCGCCGGGCCATCATCAGCAGCAGGGCGCCGCTCCCCGTCCCCAGGTCGCACACCTTCCACTTGGGGCGCAGGGTAACAAACTCCCCCAACGCCAGGGCGTCCATCCCCAGAGAAAAGACCCCCTCCTCCTGTTCCAGGGCATATGGCCCCAGCTGCTCCCGGCCCACGTCCATACCTCCTTGGAAAAAAGAGGCGCAGCAGCCCTGCACCTCTTTCTTCATTTCTCCAACCCGCTTAGGGCCACCACATGCCGGGTAATTCTTCCGGTCAGGCCCCAGATGGCCCGTCCCTCCCAAGGGTATACAGGCACGTTCTCTCCCCCGGGCTGCCAGCGGTAGTCCCGGGGAATCCCAATCAACTCGTAGGGAAAATCCTCCGCCGGGGTGGGAATCAGCTGATAGCTGTATTCCAGAGGGGGATGCTCCCTCAGATAACGCAAGGGCACCAAAAACGTGTCCTCCACCTCAGCGGGGTTCCGGCGCAGATTCTTCAGGACAGACGCATCCACTTGAGCCAGCACCGGGTACAGGATAAAGTTGGCCCTGTGGGCGATAAAGTCCAGCTGCCCCAGAACCCGGATCTGCTCCGGGGGGATCCCCAGCTCCTCCCAGGTCTCCCGTAGGGCGCAGGCCTCAGGACTTTCCTCCCCCTCGATCCGGCCGCCGGGGAAACACACCTCCCCCGGCTGGCGGCGCAGCTTCCTTGCCCGCACCTCATACAGCAGATGGGGCTCTCCCTCCAGCCAAAGCAGGGGAACCAGGACGGCGTACCGGCCGGAGGCGTCCATCAGGCCGGGCATCCGCCCATCCAGCAGCCGCTTCCATCCGTCTGAGTCCATGGTTCCCCTCCTTGTGTTCTTACATCTTCTCCGGAGCAGACACGCCCAGCAGGTTCAGGCCGTTAGCCAGCACCTGGCGCACGCTGTCAGCCAGCTTCAGCCGGGCGCCCAGCACCGCGGGCTCCTCTCCCTTGATGCGGCAGGCATTGTAGAACCGGTGGAAATCTCCCGCCAGAGACACCAGATAGCGGTTGATCCGGCTGGGATCATAGTCCCGGGCAGCCAGGTGAATCTCCTGGGGATACTGGGCCAGCGCCTTCATCAGGGCCAGTTCCTCCGGAGTGGTCATCACACCGGCATCCACCGTCTCAGCGGCGGGCACCACGGCGCCCTCCTCCGCCAGCCGGGCCAGCAGGGAGCAGATCCGGGCGTGGGCGTACTGGACATAATACACCGGGTTCTCCCCATCCTGACGGACAGCCAGATCCAGGTCGAAGTCCAGGGGCGTGGTGGCAGCACGGGAGTTGAAGAAGTACCGGGCGGCGTCCACGCTGATCTCATCCAGCAGATCGTGGAGGGCGATGGTCTTGCCGGAACGCTTGGACATCCGCACAGGCTTACCGTCCTGCATCAGGTTGACCAGCTGCATCAGCACCACCACCAGCCGGTGGGAGCCGTCCAGGCCCAGACCGTCCAGCGCCGCCTGGAGCCGGGCCACGTGGCCGTGGTGATCGGCGCCCCAGATGTTGATCACTTTATCGAAGCCGCGCACCTCCAGCTTGTTGCGGTGGTAGGCGATGTCGGCGGCAAAATAGGTGTAGAATCCGTTGGCCCGGCGGAGCACATCATCCTTCAGATCCAGCTTGTCCACCTGCTCCTGGGTCTTACCCTCGGCCATGAACTTTTTCTTCAGCAGCTGGGTGGTGTTCAGCCACAGAGCGCCGTCCTTCTCATAGGTCCAGCCTTTCTGGGTCAGCAGCTCCACCGTCTGGGCCACATAGCCGGAGTTATGCAGCTCCGACTCAAAGAACCACTGGTCGTACACGATGCCGTACCGTTTCAGGTCGGCCTCCATCCGGGGGATGTTCACCGACAGACCGTACTTGGCCATCCGATCCAGCCGCTCCTGGTCGGGCAGTTCCTTCCAGCTGTCCCCATGACGATCGTAGATATCCTGGGCCAGCTGGCGGATGTCATCCCCATGGTAGCCCTCTTCCGGGAAGGGGAAGTTCTCCTCCCCCAGAATCAGCTGCATGTAGCGGGCATTGATGGACACGGCAAACTTATTGATCTGATTGCCGGCGTCATTGACATAAAACTCCTTCCAGGCGGAGCAGCCATCCCGCTTCAGCACGTTGGCCAGGGTATCTCCCAGCACGCCGCCCCGGGCGTTGCCCATATGCATGGGGCCGGTGGGGTTGGCGGAGACAAACTCCACCATGACCTTCTCTCCGTTGCCCTCGGTATTGGAGCCATAATCGGCGTCAGCCAGCAGCTCGCCATACCACTTGGCGCCCAAGGTGAAATTCAAAAAGCCGGGGCCGGCGATCTCCGCCTTCTGAAAGTAGCTGCCTTCCAGCTGGAGATTGTCCACGATGATCTGGGCGATGGCGCGGGGGGCCATCTTCATAGCCTTTGCCCCCGCCATGGCAAAGGAGGATGCGTAGTCTCCGTGAGATGCGTCCTTAGGGATCTCAATGGTGGCGTTGACCTGGGCGTCGGCGGGAAGGAGCCCGGCCTGGGCAGCCCGCTCATAGGCCTGCTGGGTCAGCTGCGCCACCTGCTCCCGGGCCTGTTGGATTTTATTGGACATTCTGCGTCACACCTTTTCTCTGTTATTGCCTGGGGCAGAGAGACTCCTCCGCCTCCTTCACATTGATCTGAAACACATTTCTTCCGGCGATGGCATGGTCGATTTCGATGGCGTAATCAATTTCGATGTCGCCGCCCCGATCGTCCACCTCCGCCAGCAGATGACGGGTATTTACCCCCACCATCATGGCTCCGTAGGGGGTATTGTACATGGCCATATGCCGCCGCCCCTCCTGGAACACCATCTGGGAGTTGAATTCTCCCACCCGCATCAGGGTCACCCGCTCCGGCTCGATCTGAAAAGTGGTCAGCGTGCCGTCCATGCCGGTGATCTCACTTTCCTGGTAAGACAGGGTGTAGCCGCTGCCATCCCGCTCCAGGCGTCCCTGGGTCACAAGCTCCACGGAGTCCGGCTCCCCGTTGTCATATTTCTGCGTCCCCTTGATGGAGATAATCACTTCTTTTTCCATGGGAACCTCCGTTACCTTGACAATGCTCTGTCCCCGGTGTGGAGACAGGCGGAGGTATTATACACTGGATGCCCTCTTCTGTAAAGAGGGAAATCCACCGGATCATTGTATGACATTCCTGAAAAAATAACAAGATATTTTTTGCCATATCCCTTTGACAAAGGGACAACATACACTATAATGGTAGGTGGGGGAGTTTCCTTCCCCACTGTTCCGGAAAGGAGGCCCATGAGATGAATCTGGAACTGAGCCAAAAGCAGCTTCGCCGCCTGCTGGATCTGGTCTATATCGGCAACTGGATCCTGAACTCCACCCGGGGGGACCAGCGGTTTGCCGACTATGATGAGGTGGAGAGTCTCCTCTTCGCCGCCGCCGTCAAGGCCGGGATGCCCTCCCTGGCCGAATGGTACCAGGGAGAGATCGTTCCCTCCCGTGCCTTTGTGGAAGGCGGCATTCACGAGGCCATCGCGGAATACGAAAACAATGTATTCTTCGATATTCTGGCCGAGGAACTGGCTCGCCGGGATATGGACGACGTACCCATTGATGAGAGCAACTATGACGAGCTTGCCTCCCGGATCGACGCCTATATCAGCGAGTTTGAGCAGCATGGCACCGACAATATTTTGGTTGACATCGACACCTGATTGATGAGGCAAAGCCGCCCCGCAGAATGCTGAGCACGCATTCTGCGGGGCGGCTTTTTAATTTCGCTTTCCGACCACAAAGGTTAGGATAAACCACAGGGCCAGGTACAGGGTAATGGCCGCGCCGGTAGATGCCCCCACATAATAGGAGGTCATCAGGCCCGCAATGCCCGCCGCCAGCGCCCCCAGAATGGAAAACAGGTGGTACTGGAACAGGTTTCTGGCTACATTCCGGCCGGCCGCCGCAGGCAGAACCAGCATAGAGTTGATAACCAGCAGGCCCACCCAGGTCATGGACAGAGTGACCACCACGGCGATGGCGATGGAAAACACCGTCTCCTGCCAGAACACCTTGATTCCCCGGCTGTCGGCCAGGGCCGGGTGGACGGCGGACAGCATCAGCCGGTTGAAGGACACCACCCACAGCACCACCACCAGCACCAGGATCAGGGCCAGCAGAGCGATCATCGCAGGATCTACCGACAGGATGTCGCCGATGAGCAGGCTGTTGAATTTGGTAAAGGAGCGCCCGCCCACCGTGGACAAAAAGATACCCAGAGCCACGGCGGTGGAGGAGAACACCCCGATCACCGTGTCGCTGGCCAGGGCGCTTTTCCGCCGCACCAGGTTGAACAGCAGGGCAAATACCACGGCAAAAATCACCGCCGCCCAGGTGGGCTCGTTAAATCCGCACAAAGCCCCGATGGCCATGCCGGTAAAGGCGGAGTGGCCCAAGGCGTCGGAAAAGAAGGACATCCGGCTGTGTACCACCATGGTGGACAGCAGCCCGAACAGGGGGGAAATGACCAGCACCGCCAGCAGGGCGTTTTTCATAAAGTACATGCCGCCGGGCTGGGCCCACTCAAAGGGCAGCAGGCCCACCAGCTGATACCATAGCTCCATCACCGCTCCCCTCCCTTCCCCACCCGAAGATGGAAGGTCTGATAAAACTCCGGCGAGGCAATCACCTCATCCGGCGTCCCCACCTTCAGCACCCGCTTGTTCAGCAGAATCACCTTGTCGGCAAAGGAACCCAGGGTGGCAAAGTCATGGGTGGACAGGAGGATGGACAGGTCATAGTTGGTACGGATCTCGTCCAGCATCTCCAGCAGCTGGTGCTCTCCCTCCATATCCACGCCGGACAAGGGCTCGTCCAGAACCAGGATATGGGGCACCGGCTCCAGGGCCAGGGCCAGCAGCACCCGCTGCAGCTGTCCGCCGGACAGTCCCCCCATGGGTTTATCCAGCAGGTCCTCTCCATGTACCCGTTCCAGGCTTCTTCGACACCGATCCCGGTATTTCTTGGGCACCGGCAGCCACACCGGCCACTTGGCCGTGGCCGCGGTAAAAAAGTCCAGCACGCTTACCGGATCTCCCCGGTCAAAGCTGGGGGACTGGGGCACGTAGCCAATAAGAGGCCTGGTTTCTCCCATCACCGTGCCGCCCGCCAGTCGGATGGCTGGGCCGCCCATCTGGGTGAATGTAATGCTTCCTCCGTAGGGAAGCTGCCCCAAAATACTGCGGAACAGGGTGGACTTGCCCGCTCCGTTTGGGCCGATCAGGGCAGCAATCTCCCCACAGTGGAGGTGGAAGGAAACATCCTCCAGGATCTCCTCCCCCTGAATGCGGACATTCAGCCCCTCCAGCTTCAGACAGCAGGAATCCCCGCAGCCCGATGCCGCCTTTCCGTGCTTGATCTTTCTCATGAGCGCTGCATAACCTCTTCTCCCGCAAAGCCGTTGACAACGGCCTGTACGTTGCTGTAAAGCCCGTCATAGTAGTCCTGCAAGCTGGTGTACTCCGGTCCGTCCATCAGCATGGTCAACTGGGCCACGGCACACCCCGTTTCCCGGGAAATGGCCTGTGCGGTGGCGTCGGAGCCGTTGACCTCGGTAAAAATCACCGGAAGACGGTTCTCCTCCACCAGCTGGGTGATCCGGTTGATCTCCATGGCGCTGGCCTCGCTGCCCTCTTCCTCCTCAATGGCCGCCAGCAGCGGCAGCTCCAGAGCCCGGGCAAAGTATCGGAATCCATCATGGAAGGTAATCAGGCCCGGGATCTCCGGCCCCTCCTCGTAGTGGCAATAATCCCGCAGCTTGTCTTTCCAACCGGCCATCAGGGTGGCGGTCTTAGTGTAGTTGGCTTGATAGCTCCCGGCATTGTCCCCATCCGCTTCCGCCAGGGCGTTCTGGATATTCTCCGCCATCTGGAGAGCCAGATCGGGGTCCATCCAGTAATGGGGATCCCAGTGGCCGTGGTCATGATCGGCCTCATCCCCCTCCACATGGTCGTGGTCCTCATTTTCCAGCAGCTCCAGCCCCTGAGAACAGTCCACCACCAGGCCGCCGGCACTCTCCAGCGCGTCAGCCATAAAGTCCTCCAGACCCGCCCCATTCATGACGATTACATCCGCCTGCTCGATCTGCTTCATGTCATTGACCGTCAGGGTATAATCGTGGAGACAGCTCACCGCACCGGTATTCAGCCGGCTTACCGTCACGCCGTCTACCCCCTCCGTCACCGCGGAGGCCATCAGATAGGTGGGATAGGTGGTGGCCAATACCGTCAGCCCCTCCCCTTCTCCGGAGGTACTCCCCTGGGGCTGGGCAGCACACCCCCCCAGCAGGAAGGTAGCCGAGGCAGCCAGAATCACAATGGACTTCAGCTTCATGGAAAAAGTTCCTTTCGTCAGTCAGGCTCTTCTCCGCTCACAGGCGGAGTCAGTCAACTATTATTATACGAATTTGGTTGGTATTTGTAAACATACAAATAGGACAACGCAGACGCCCCACAGGACGTCTGCGTTGTAATGATAGAACGGATTTCCGCAATCAGCCACCGAACACCTTGATCATGAAACCGGCAGCCACAGCGGAGCCGATCACGCCGGCCACGTTGGGGCCCATGGCGTGCATGAGCAGGAAGTTGGCAGGATTCTCCTTCTGGCCGACGGTCTGCGCCACACGGGCGGCCATAGGCACAGCGGACACACCGGCAGAGCCGATGAGGGGGTTGACTTTGCCCTTGGTCAGGACATACATCACGTTGCCGAAGATCACGCCGCCGGCAGTGGACAGCATGAAGGCGAACAGACCCAGGGCGATGATCTTCAGGGTCTCGGCAGTCAGGAAGCTGTCGTAAGTAGCCTTGAAGCCCACGGACAGGCCCAGAGGGATGGTGACGATGTTCATCAGACCGTTCTGAGCGGTGTCGGACAGACGCTCACAAACGCCGCACTCACGGAACAGGTTGCCCAGCATCAGCATGCCGATCAGAGGAGCGGTATCGGGGATGAGCAGGATGACGAAGATGGTCACGGCGATGGGGAAGATGATCTTCTCGGTCTTGGAGACCACACGCAGCTGGCTCATCTTGACCTTGCGGGCTTCCTTGGTGGTCAGGGCCTTCATAATGGGCGGCTGAATCAGAGGAATCAGCGCCATGTAGGAGTAGGCCGCGATGGCGATGGCCGGCAGCAGCTTGGTAGCCAGCTTGGAGGCCGTCAGGATGGCGGTGGGGCCGTCAGCGCCGCCAATGACACCGATGGCAGCGGCCTCAGCAGGAGTGAAGCCCAGCACCAGAGCCACCAGGAAGGCGGTGAAGATACCCAGCTGAGCGGCAGCGCCCAGCAGCAGGGACATGGGGTTGGCCAGCAGAGGACCGAAGTCGGTCATGGCGCCGATGCCCATGAAGATGATGGACGGATAAATGGCGTACTGCACGCCCTGATACAGGACCCACATGAAGCCGACGGAACCGCTGTGGGTGGCCGCGTCGTACACAGGCTCATTGAACAGACCGGTCAGAGGCAGGTTGGCCAGCAGCATACCAAAGGCGATGGGAACCAGCAGCAGGGGCTCGAACTTCTTGCCGATGCCCAGGTACAGCAGCAGGCAGGCCACAGCGATCATGACCACCTGGCGCCAGTCACTGGGAAGAGCGGCAAAGCCGGAACCTCCGAAAATTGCGATCAATACTTCAGAAAAGAAATTCATACTTCACCCCTCCTCTCAACCGATGGTAACCAGCAGGTCATCGGTGTTTACCGCGGTGCCGACAGTGGCAGCCACGGCCTTGACGGTGCCGTCCACGGGAGCGGAAACCTCGATCTCCATCTTCATGGCCTCCAGCACCACCAGCACGTCGCCGGCCTTCACGGCCTGGCCCACCTGGCACTCCACCTTGAAGATGTTGCCGGGCATGGGGCTGTTGACGGCGGTCTCACCGGCAGCCACAGCGGCGGGGGCCGCAGCGGGAGCGGGAGCAGCCGCAGGGGCGGGAGCGGCAGCGGGAGCAGGGGCAGCCACAGGAGCGGCGGCCACAGGGGCAGCGGGAGCGGCGGGAGCCGCAGTCACGTTGGTGATGCGGAAGGAGTTGGGGCTCATGCCGGACTCCTCCGCCACGGCGGCCATCATCACGGCCACCAGCTCGCCCTCGTCAACGGCGGGAGCCGCAGGGGCGGCGGCAGGTTTCGGCGCAGCCTTGGGAGCAGCCTTGGGGGCCTCCTTGGCAGCGGCAGATCTGCCGCTCTCGATGGCGCCCACGATCTTGGAGATCACGATGATTACCAGAGCCAGAATGGCCAGCATCATAAACACGACCACCATACCGCAGACGGCCACCATCAGCGCTTCCGGTACGGTAAGCGGCTGAAAAGGATCAAGAATTGCTCTATCCGGATTAGGCATGGACTGTTACCCTCCTATTAACCCAGAGTGACCAGCAGGTCGTCGGTGTTGACGGCAGTACCCACGGTAGCAGCCACAGCCTTAACAGTGCCGTCCACGGGAGCGGAAACCTCGATCTCCATCTTCATGGCCTCCAGCACCACCAGCACGTCGCCGGCCTTCACGCTCTGACCCACCTGGCACTCCACCTTGAAGATGTTGCCGGGCATGGGGCTGTTGACAGCGGTCTCACCGGCAGCCACAGCAGCGGGAGCGGCGGCAGGGGCGGGAGCGGGGGCAGCAGCAGGAGCGGGAGCAGCCACAGGGGCGGCAGCGGGGGCAGGAGCAGCCACAGGAGCAGCGGCCACAGGGGCGGCCACGGCAGCGGGGGCGGCGGCGCCGGTCTTCTCAACAGTAACGTTGTAGACCTTACCGTTCACGGTAACATTGTAATTCATAGCTTATGTTCCCCTTTTCTTCATTTTTCCGATACCGCGTCCCGGTTTGGGCCGCGGTATCGGCAGCCATCATCCTTCGTTTTCCCGTCAGATGAAGGCTAATATTCGGTTCATTCTACCATTTTGCAAGAAATCTGTCAAGATTCTCCCACCATTTTCCGGTGAACTTTCCAGTTTCCTGCGGCAGGAAAACCGCTGGTTACAGGACGTCGCTGAAAGCCTGGATGGCGGTGCTGGCCTGACCGAAGTCCCGCATCTGCTGATCCACGCCCAGCTTGATGTGGGGAATACCGGCATCGTCCAGAGCCTTCTTCAGGTAGGGGTACTCCATCTCCTCAGGATCGCAGAACTGCTGCATGAACAGGATCAGGCCCTGAGCGCCGCTCTCCTTGACCAGGTTGGCCACGAACTCGCCGCGGCGGTTCTGGTTGGAGTGCTCATCGTACAGCAGCACATCGTAGTCCTGATCCGCAAACTGCTGAGCCA
>CALXDY010000051.1 GCA_944387225.1 uncultured Oscillospiraceae bacterium
AGAGCGGGGATATGGACCTTGGACATGGCACATGTCCAAGTCCATCTGCTCCCCGCGGACCCCCGGCACGTTTTTGGTTCCTTTTGTCGTGTAACAAAAGGAACCCGCCCGCAGGCGGAACCTCCCCTCTTTCTTGTAAGAAAGCAGGACAAAGAACTTTCCCGGAAAGATCCGTTTCACCCGCGCCGCCTGGAGACAAAAACAAATTTCACTGACAACCCAGCTCTGCCCAGCCTTTCCAACAACTGGCAAAACGCATCCTTTTTTTATGGATTCTGTCTAAAAAGAGGTCATTTTTTCTGTAGCTTCCTATCATTGACACCGGTTTTTTTCGGTGCTACGATATACACATGTTAAACCTGTATTACAGGTTATACAGATAAGTCAGGTGGGATCAATATGGATAATAGACTGGTATCCGATGAGATATATAACGTCCTTCTGGACAAGATCACCAGCAAGGAGTGGACGGTAGGGGAAAAGATTCCCTCAGAGAGCAAGCTGTGCCAGCAGTTCGACGCCAGCCGCATCAGCGTGCGAACCGCCATTCAGAAGCTTCAAGCCCAGAACCTGGTGGTGACCAAGCCGGGAAAAGGCTCCTTTGTCGCCTCCAACCACATTGGAGAGAACATGATTTCCTTCTCCATGGAAAAAATGAACATCACCAGCGATGAATACCGGTACGTGATGGAGCTGCGCCGGGCCATCGAGTTCACCAGCGTGGAGCTGATGTGCCGCAACGGGGAGCAGCGGGACTTTGACGCCCTGAAAACCGCTTTGGAGCACATGAAGGCCAGCGGCTCCGACGCTCATAAGTACGTCCAGGCGGACTTTGAGTTCCACATGGCGCTGATCAAGGGCTCCCACAACCCCCTGTTCGCCACAGTGATGCGGGGATGCAAGACGGAGCTGCTGAAATATTTTCAGGAGATGGCAGACGCCTCCGACGGGAACTTTGACCACGCCATCCAGAATCACACCAACATCTACCACGCCATTCTGGAACGGGACGCGGAGAAAACCAAGCGGATTATCGAAGGAACCTTCGAATACAATCTGGAACGCTTCAAGGACATGTTTAAGGAGGGGTAAATCTGAAACTCAAAGGACTGGACATTATTCGGGTGACCCTGCCCCGGGATCAATGGCTGCTGCTCCGTCTGCGGACGGTGGAGGGGCTGTGCGGCTGGGGCGAGATCACCGGCAGCTGCGACGACGGCGCCGTAGCCGCCCTGCTGGCGGGACTGGAGGAGCCGCTGCGGCAGAAGGATCTGCTGTCCATACGGGACTGCTGCTCCCTGCTGGAGAACTGGCGCTACCCTGTGGTCCGCACCATCCGTACCGTTTCCACCGCACTCAGCGGCCTGAACCAGGCCCTGTGGGATCTGACGGCGCGGTACTACGGCGTACCCCTCTACAAGCTGTATGGTGGGGACGGGGTGGATTCCATTCCCCTGTACGCCAACCTGAACAAGGCTCTGTGGGGTGACCGCTCACCGGACGCCCTGCAGCGCAACGGGGCCGCAGCCCTGGCCGATGGCTTTACCATGGTCAAGTGCGCCCCCTTCGACGAGGTGAATCCCACCCGGATGGACGTGGACATGTCCCCCGCCCTGGACCGGATCCAGGCCCTGACGGAGGCGGTGCCCTTCCACCAGATCGCCATTGACTGCCACCAGCGCTTCCAGGGCTTCACCCTGGACCGGGTCATGGAGGCCATCACCGGGCGGTGGGGCGTCCCCTACTGGATGGAGGATCCGGTACCGGCGGACGACTTCGCCTCCGTTGAGCGGGCGCGGATGCTGTTCCCCACAGTCCGCTGGGCGGCGGGAGAGGACTGCCTCACCCCCAAGGCCATGCTCACCCTGGCAAAGTCCGGCTGCTATGAAATCCTGATGCCGGACGTGAAATACATCGGCGGGCCGGACGCGGTGCGTGCCCTGATTCCCGTGTTGGAGAACGTAAACTTCAAAATGACCCTCCACAACCCCAACGGCATCATCGCCACCGCCCACAGCGCCCACCTGTCCGCCCTGGTCCGTTCCGGCGCGCCCATGGAATACCCTTACGGCGCCGTGGATCAGCGGGAGCTGATGTGCCAGCCCAGCGAGCAGATCACCGGCGGACGGTACCGGTTCTCCGACCGGCCGGGCATCGGACTGGATCTGTCGGAGCAGGCGCTGGTCCGGTACGGCGCCTGGTTCCACGACGGACGCTGGTCAAGTTATCGGGAGGTGTGACGGATGGAAAAGGAAAAACGTCTGGGCCGCAACGGAGAGTTTTACCTCCTGCTGGCCATGATCCTGTTCTGTGCTGTGCTGGCCTGGCAGATCTCGGTGATCACCGTGCCGGAAAGCCGGATCTTCCCCCTGTTCATCCTGGTGGTAACTGGGGCGGCCACGGTATTGCAGGCGCTGCACGTGTTCTGGAAAAAAGACTTTCTGGACATCCGGCAGGCCCTGCTCAGCCGCCGGGAGTGGGTGGCTTTCCTGGTCCTGCTGCTTTCTTGTTTTTGTTTCGATATCCTAGGATTTTATGCAACGATTTTTCTGGTACTGATCGCCGTTTCCCTTCTGGTGCAGCCCAAGCTGACCAAGAAGGCGGTGATTTCCTCCCTGGTTTTTGACGTGATCCTTTTGGGGGTCCTCTATCTCTGCTTCGGCGTGCTGCTGAAGCTGGCCACCCCCACCGGCATTTTCTATTAACTTGTTCACACAAAAAACAACAGAATGATATGAACGGAGGTACACTATGAAAAAGAGAAGTTTGTTCGCAGCTATCCTCGCCGGTACCCTGCTGCTGGGGGGCTGTGCCAACAAGACCACCAATGACGGCTCCGGAAACGGAAGCGGCAGCGGCGGCTCCGCCTATCCGGAGAAGAGCGTGCAGTTCATCATCCCCTACGCCGCCGGCGGCGGAACGGACACCCTGGCCCGGCTGCTGGCCTCCTCCATGGAGCAGTCCTGGGGGCAGTCCTTCCTCATCGCCAACAAGCCCGGCGGACTGAGCCAGGTGGGTCTGACCGAGCTGGCCGGCGCCGATGCCGACGGCTACACCATTGGCGCTTTGTCCAACCTGGATCACATCCTGGTGCTGTTCACCGGTGAGAACGTGTCCTACGACTACGACTCCTTCGATTACCTGGGCGCCATCAACACCACCGCCAACGTGCTGATGGTCAGCAAGGACAGCGGCTTTACCGACCTGCAGGAGATGATCGACTACGCCAAGGAGCATCCCGGCGAGCTGACGGTGGCCGTCTCCGGCAAGACCCATGTGGCGGAGGTCTCCCTGTTTGAGCAGGCCGCCGGCATCCAGCTGACCACCGTCATGCAGGACGGCGGCGGCGACAGCCTCAACGCCATCATGGGCGGACACGTGGACTGCGCCGTGCTGGACAAGAACTATGTGGCCCAGGTGGAGGGACAGGGCATCAACACCCTGGCCACCTTCGCCGGTGAGCCCATCTCCACCATCCCCGACATCCCCACCATGAAGAGCCTGGGCTACGACGTGGCCACCGAGACCTACCGCGTGATCGTGGCCCCCGCCGGCACCCCCAAGGAGATCGAGGACGCCATCACCGAGAAGATCAAGGAAGTTTCCTCCACCCAGGAGTTCCAGGACAGCATGGCTAACATGGGCGAGATCTACCGCTTCCTGGACCAGGATCAGGTCAAGGAGCGCCTGGATCAGGACTATGAGATGATTCAGCAGCTGCTGGAGGAGAATCCCGACGCCCTCAACCGTTAATTACCAGGGAGGCCAACTATGCTTGCAGAGGTAATTTCCACCGTATTCTCCCCCCTGGCCCTGGTGTTCAACCTGCTGGGTGTGGTGCTGGGTATCATTTTCGGCGCCATGCCGGGACTTAACGGCGTGGTTGGGGTGGCGCTGCTGCTCCCCCTGACTTACGGCCTGTCCCCCTCCCACGGTCTGATCATGCTCAGCGGCCTGTATATGGGGGCCACCTACGGCGGTTCCATTTCCGCCATTCTCCTCAACTGCCCCGGCACGGGCGAGGCGGCCTGCACCGCCCTGAACGGCAGTCCCCTGGCCCGCCAGGGCCGGGCGAAGGAAGCCCTGAGCTATTCCGTGCTGTCCAGCGGCTTCGGCGGCTTGTTTGGCGTCATCATCATGATGCTGTTCACCCCCTTCCTGTCCCAGGCGGCGCTGAAATTCGGGCCTCCCGAGCTGTTCCTGGTCTGCCTGGGCGGGCTGGCCGTAGTTGGCAGCCTCATGGGCAAGAGCTTCAGCAAGGGCTTTCTCTCCGTGGCCATCGGCCTGCTGCTGTCCATCATCGGCATGGATGCGGTCAGCGCCAATTACCGCTTCACCTTTGACAACGCCAGCCTTCAGGCCGGGTTCGACCTGATCCCCGTCAGCGTGGGCCTGTTCGCCATCGCGGAGATGCTAAACCTGATCTGCAATCAGGGCGACAACTCCATCATCAGCGAGAAGAACAAGCCCTTCCCCGTGATGGAAGGCATCATCGGCACCGCCAAGCGATGGAAGCTGCTGATCAAATCCTCCATCATCGGCACCATCATCGGCATCCTCCCCGGCACCGGCGGCGCCATCGCCTCCTTCATCTCCTACGGCGAGGCCAAGCGCACCTCCAAGGAAGCCGACCAGTTCGGCAAGGGCGCGGTGGACGGCATCGTTGCCCCGGAAAGCGCCAACAACGCGGCGGTGGGCGGCTCCTTCGTCCCCCTGCTCTCTCTGGGCATCCCCGGCTCGGCCACCTCGGCCATCATCTTCGGCGCCCTGACCATCCACGGCATGATCCCCGGACCCAAGCTGTTCAGCGAGCACGCCGACGTGGTCTACGCCCTGATGCTGGGCCTGCTGGTCAGCACCATCCTCATGGTGGTCATCGGCCTGATGGCTACCCCGGTGTTCAGCAAGGTGCTCAATGTGGATGTGAAAATGATCATCCCCGCAGTGCTGGCCTTCTCCATCTTCGGCGCCTACAGCGCCCGGAACAACCCGTTTGATGTGCTGGTTGCCATCGTGTTCGGCCTGATCGGCCTGCTGTTCAAGCGGTTCCAGATCCCCATCGCCCCCGCGGTGCTGGGTATGATCCTCGGCTCCATGGCAGAAAAGAACCTGCGCCGTGCTTTGACCATCGCGGCGGCCAAAGGCAGCGATATCTTCTCCTTCATCCTGCTGCGGCCCATCTCCCTGGTCATTCTGGTGCTGCTCCTGCTGCTGATTTACGGCAACTTCAAAACCGCTCTTCGCAGCAAAAACGAGGAATAATCCCCTATTTTCTTTTCATTACCGCCCGGCGGCGGGGAGGAAACCTCCCCGCCGCCGGGCGGATGTTTTATGCTGTTTCTCCGGAAAAGAGTCATGGGCGCTTTGTGCGCCCGCACGGGACGCACCGTCTAGGGTTTGTCTGTCCGGCCCAGCAGGTAGTCCACACTCACCTGGTAGAAATCCGCCAGGGCGCACAGTACGTGGGGCGGAATCATCCGCTGACCACTTTCATAATAGGCATATGTCCGCTGGGGCAGATTGATGGCCGCCCCCACCTGGGCCTGGGTCAGATCATGATCCTCCCGCAGCTCTCGAATTCTCAGCTTCATTACCATCACCAAGGCCAGTATAGATTAGAACAATTCGTTCTATTGTTTTTTAGATCAGTTTGTTCTAAACTGTATGGCAGGAGGTGAGAAAATGCCCGACTATAAGGAGATGTATCTGACCATGTTCCGGGCTGCGGAGGAAGCGGTGAATCTGCTCATCGCCGCTCAACAGAAGTGTGAGGAACTGTATATTGAATGTCCGGAGGAGGACGCCGCCCGCCCCCAACCGACAGAAGAAACACCGCCCGGCGGCGGGGAGTAAACCTCCCCGCTGTCGGGCGGATTGCTATACGGCGTACTTTCTTTCGTGCTGGGGTGGGGAATCAAATCTCATTCTCAGGCGGCGAGGGCGAAACGAAGTTTCGCAGAAAGTTCTTTACCAAGCTTTCTTTCAAGAAAGCGGGGTTCCGCCTGCGGGCGGGTTCCTTTTGTTGCACGACAAAAGGAACCAAAAACGTGCCGGGGGTCCGCGGGGAGCAGATGGACTTGTCCGTGCTGTGCCAGCCCGTCCAAGGTCCATATCCCCGCTCTACCCCCGGTCCCCCATAGGAGGTCGAATGACCTGGGTATGAGGACAGTAGTTAACGCTCATAAGATAAGAGCCTTTGTGCGGAGGTTTTGGGAAATAAGCGTCAGCCCGTCTTTCGTGCTGGGGTGCGGGGGTTTTAAGCGTTAGAGGTTGCGTGGGAATGGAGAGCAGGGTGAAATTCCCGTCCCATTTTCCATCACCCATGCACAAAACCGGCGCTGCTTGCGTTCCTACATTTTGATGGCAGAAATATTCATAAAGGAAGCAGCCCGGCGGACTTTTGCGGTAGAAGCATAATCCCAAGGTGACATAAAAAAGAGCGCCTGGGAGGCGCGGGCGGGAGTAGGCCTGACAATGCAGCTGAGCCGCCCCGCCGGGGGAATTTGCGTCAGGGTCCTTGGATAAGCCTCGGTACAAGCCCGTTCAACCGCCCGTGGGGGACCGGGGGGAGAGCGGGGATATGGACCTTGGACATGGCACATGTCCAAGTCCATCTGCTCCCCGCGGACCCCCGGCGGGTTTTGGTTCCTTTTGACCGTTCAAAAGGAACTCCGCCCGCAGGCGGAACCTACTCCGGCCCATACAGGTAACACTAAAAAGGCATTGGGGAAACTTGTCTTTCGTGCTGGATTGCGGAATCTAATCCAAATCCTTGTGCGGCGAGAAGGCAAGCAGAGCTTTCCGCGAACGTTCTTTGCCTACTTTCTTTCAAGAAAGCGGAGGGGAGATTTCCAGGTACTGGCCGCAGCGGTTGTCCATGTCGGTGCCGTTGCCGGTAAACTGGCAATCCAGGAAGGAGAGCACCTCGGTGCTGGGGACATTTTCCAGCACCACGGCGGTGCCGTTGCCGGCAAAGACATTTTCCATAAACCGGGAGTCGGAGATCCCGCTCCGGGTGGAGTTGATATGCAGGCCCACCTGGCAATTCTGGAACGTGCACTGGTTGGTGTTGACCCAGGACTCGCCGCCGTAGGCCAGCACCCCGGTGCGCCAGTTCTGGAATGTGCAGCCGATGATAAAGGCCCGGCAGGCGGAGGAGACGCCCACCCCCTCCCCGGTGCCGGGGAAATCCAGGTCGTACAGATAGGAGATGGCGCTGCCGTCGTAGCGCAGCTGAATCCCACCGGTGAAGGCCGTCCGGCCGGAGCCGTCGGTGCAGCCGTACAGCTCCACATTCCGGCTGTCCACCACCAACGTCCCATCATAGGTCACCGGGGGCAGATAGATCTGAACCACATCATACTCGGGAATCTCCTGGGCCAGCCCATCCACCAGGGCCTGGAGCTGCTCCAGAGTGTCCATGTCCACCTCCTCCGGGGTATAGACATGGGTCTCGGTGGCGGTGACAATCATGTTCTGATACAGGCGGATGGTGTCCCCATTTTTCATGTGGATCGTCCACACCAGGCGGTTGGTGTCGGTGCCGCAGATAAAGTGGATGGAGGATACCATGGCGGCGGTGGGGGTGCCCTCATTATAGGCGGGCTGGCCGGCCTCCATGGGGCAGGCTCCCGCCTCCCCCAGCTCCACATGGGCCTCCACCGACTCCACCAGCTCTATAAATTCCTCCGCGGCGTTCTGGCCGTTGTCCTTATACAGGACAAACCACCGGCTGGGCCAGGTAAAGTCCCCGCCCTCCTGCTCCGTGAAGTAAATCCGGGGTGCGGGCTGGGTGGGATTCTCCGCCCAGGCCAGGGTGAGCTGATACACCGTGTCCCCCTGGGTGTAGATCACCTCCGCTCCATCCCCCTCATACACCTGGGGCTGGTGTCTGGACTGCCACCACAATCCCCCCGCAGCCGCCAGGGCCAGCACCACCAGGACGGCGATGACCTTACCCCGCAGGGGCACCGGCTTATGGGGCCGTTTTTTCTCTCGGACCGGCCGGGCGCAGTGGGGGCAGAAGGCGGCGCCTTCCGGCAGGGGCGCGCCGCAGTGTGGACAGGTTGCGGACATTTTGGATTCCTCCCGATTCGTTGTTTACTCGATAATGGCCTTGGTGATGTCCACTGCCTGGCCGCAGCGGTTGTCAATGTCCACCCCGTTGCGGGTGAAGCGGGACCCTTCAAAATTCATGGCCGTGTCGGTGGGCACATTTTCCAGCACCACGGCGGTGCCGTTGTTCCGGAAGCTGTTGTTCTGATACCCGGTGTGGCTGGCAAAGGCGCCATCGCTGTTGAAGTGGAAGCCAACCTGGTTGTCCAGGAAGGTGCAGCCGGTGACGTTGCCCCACACATCTCCGTAGACCAGCGCCCCGGTTCTCCAGCCGGAGAACCGGCACCCCTCCGCCCACACCCGGGCGGAGGCGGACAAGCCCACCCCGTCGCCGCCGCCCCGGAACTCCAGGTCATACAGGTAGCAGATGTCCCCGTCCTTGGCGGTGACGGACAGCGTATCGGTAAAGGTGGTAGGCTGAGGCCCGTTGGTGCAGCCGTACAGATTCATGGGCCGGCTGGCCAGCTCCACCGGCTGGGTGTAGGTCACCGGGGGCAGGTACACATTCACCACGTTGGGGACGGCCACCTCCTCCCCGATCTGATCCATCAGGGCCTGGAGCTGCTCCGCCGTCTCCATGGGGTAGTCCTGCCAGTGGTACTCATAGGTATCCACCGGATGGACGGTGATTTGCTGACGGAGACGGATGGTATCCCCGTTGTCCATCTTGATGGTCCACACCAGCTCCTCCGAGCCGCTTTCCCCGGTGAAGGTCAGCCGGGACACCATGGCCGCCTCCGGCGCGTAGTCGGCGGCAGCCGGAGGATCGCAGATCATGGGGCTGGGATTCCCCTCCTGATCGCCAAAGGCCACCGAGACGGAGTCCACCTTCCGCATGAAGGCGTCGGCAGCGTTGACGCCGGTGTCCACGTGATTGACATAAAACCGGCTTGGCATCCGGCAGATCTCCTTGCGGGCGAAGTCGGTTTCCACCTCCGGCACAGGGGCAAAGCGGTCGCTGCCTTCCCCCAGCAGCAGCTGGTAGGTGCCGTCGTCGTCGGTGTAGATCACCTCGCCCCGACCCTCATAGGTCTTGGGCATCCAGGCCCAGACCGCCGCTCCCAGGACGGCCAGGAGCACCGCCGCCGCCAGGACCCGGCGGGCAATTTTGCCCCACAGGAGGTTGGGGGGCTGGATGATCTGCTTCCGCCCCACGCTTTGGGCGCAGTGGGGGCAGAAGGCGGCGCCTTCCGGCATGGGCTCGCCGCAGTAGGGACAGGATTTTCTATCGTTATCCATTTCACAGTGCCTCCATCAGCCGCAGCACATTCTTATACCGCCGCTGGGGATTGACGTGGGTGCAGCGATCCACGACCCGGCCCATGCGGCCCTCCGCCAGCTTTTTAGACGGGTGCTGACCGGTGAGCATGACGTTGATGAGGATGCCCACGGCGTAGATATCGGTGCGCAGGTCGGACTGGGACAGGCCGTACTGCTCCGGGGCGGCGAAGCCGGTGGTGCCCAGGATCTGGGTGTCGGCCTGGTGCTCCGGTTTGTGGAGGCGGGCGGCGTCGAAGTCGATAAGCACCGCTTCGCTCCCCCGGAGGATGATGTTCTCCGGCTTCACGTCCCGGTGCACCGCCCCGATGGAGTGGAGCACCCACAGGGCCCGGCACACCTGGGTGACGATCTTCCGGGTCTCCTCCTGGGTGAACAGGCTGCCCCGGAGCAGGCTGCCCAGGGTGTCGCCCTGGACGTACTCCTCCAGCTCCAGCACCTGATCTCCCTCCTGGGCCACCTCGTACACGTCGGGCAGATTGGGGCAGGTATAGTCCAGCAGCTTCCGGTACACCTCCGGATTGCCGGTGAATTGACGCAGGATCATCTCTTTCCCAGTCTTGTTGTGCCGGATCAGGCTGACGGTGCCCCGGTCGCTTTCCTTGATGACCCGCACGATTCGGCACTCCTCCTCCAGCGCCTGTTTCAGCCAAGTATAAATGGGAATCCCCTCCCGTCTCGGAAAATTTATCGGTGAAATGTATTGTTTCTTGCCACTAATTGTTGTAAATTTAAGTATAATCAATTTCCAAGGGAATGTCAAAGGAGGCGGCGGCCGCCGCCCCGGAACCATGGATAAGGAGGGAGCCTTCCCCATGACGCCGCGATCCAAGAGCCCCGGACGGGGCCAACTGTGGGCCTCCCTGGCCGTTGCCGCCGGGGTATTTTTGTGGATGCTGCTGCTTTACACCATCACGCCCTACACCTCCGACGACTACCGCTATCATTATATATACGACGGCTATCTCCCCGACGGGGTGGTGCGGCCCCTTACCAGCGTGGCCGACATTCCGGAGTCCATGTACAACCACTACTTCCTCTGGGGCGGCCGGGTGGTGGCTCACGGCATTTTGCAGTTTTTCATGCTGTTTGACAAGTGGGTGTTCAACCTGTGCTCCGCCGGGATGTTTGTTCTGCTGGGGGTGCTGATCTGCCTCCACGCCCGGCCCCGCCTGTCCTCCTTCCGGTCTGTGCCCTTGCTGGCGTCCTGCCTGGGGCTGTGGCTGCTGCTGCCCCAGTTCGACCTGTCCGTCATGTGGACGTCCGGAGCCTTCAACTATCTGTGGATGGCCTGCCTGATCCTGGGGGTGCTGCTCCCCTTCCGCTGCTGGCGGGGCAGCCGGTATACCCCCGGCTCCGCCGCCCTCCGGGCCCTGGTCATGGCGCCTTTGGGCTTTCTCATGGGCTGGACCAATGAGAACAGCGGCGGCGCGGCCATCCTGCTGGTTCTGTTTTATATGGGCTGCTGGCTGCTGCGGTACCGCCGGATCCCTCTGTGGAGCGTCACCGCCCTGGCGGCTTCCCTGCCCGCCTTTTATCTGCTGATCTCCGCCCCTGGCAACACTGGCCGGGACGACGCGCCCCTCACCGACCTGTCCGTCCTGCTGAGCCGGGTGGAGAAGGTGGCCGGGCTGTGCCTGTCCTGCCTGCTGGTTCCCGGGCTGATTGTGCTGGCGGTGGTGGTCCTGTCCCGGCTCCGGCCCAGAAAAGGCACGCCCTATGGCTGGCAGCCCTATCTCCTCCCCGTCCTGTATATCCTGGCCGGGCTGGCCAGCGTGGTGGTGCTGGTGGTCTCCCCCACCATCGGGGCCCGCTCCTGGACGTGGGCGGTATGCTTTTTCCTCATCGCCGCCGGGATGACCGCCCGGCTGGTGGATTGGCACAGCCTGCTGCCCAGGCAGCTGCTGGCCTGCGCCATGGCTGTGGCCTGCGTGGCCTCCGTGGCTGCCGGGGCACAGGCGCTGCCCGACATCTGGCGCACTCACCAGGAGGTGGAGCACCAGCTGGAGCAGATCCGGCAGCAGAAGGCGGCGGGGGTGCTGGACGTGGTGGTGGACCCCATCACGCCTACCCAGAACCGGTACAACGCCTTTGTGATTACCGCCTACCTCACCGACGACCCGGAGCGGTGGTTCAACCGGTGGATGGCGGAGTATTACGGCCTGGACTCCATCGTCCTGGCTGATGACCCTCAACAGGAAGGAAGCGACGCTCCGTGAACAAGTTGGTCTCCCTCATCATCCCCTGCTACAACGAAGAGGAGTCCCTGGACTATCTTTACGCCGCCCTGGCGGAGGTCTCCGCCGGGCTGCCTCAGTACCGGTTCCAGTTCCTGTTCGTCAACGACGGCTCCCGGGACGGCACGTTGGACAAGCTCAAGGCCCTGGCCCAGGCCGATGCCAGGGTGATGTACTATTCCTTCTCCCGGAACTTCGGGAAGGAGGCCGCCATGTACGCCGGATTCTGTAACGCCGCCGGGGACTATATCGCCGTGATGGACGCCGACCTGCAGGACCCCCCCTCCCTCCTGCCCCAGATGCTGGCCGATCTGGAGTCCGGGGACTACGACAGCGTGGCCACCCGCCGGGTCAGCCGGGCGGGGGAGCCGCCGGTGCGCTCCTTCTTCGCCCGGATGTTTTACCGCCTGATCCACCGGATCTCCGACGCGGACATGATGGATGGGGCCCGGGACTTCCGCCTGATGCGCCGGGAGATGGTGGACGCCATCCTGGCTATGGGGGAGTACAACCGGTTTTCCAAGGGCATCTTCGGCTGGGTGGGCTTCCGCACCAAGTGGCTGCCCTATGAGAATGTGGAGCGGGTGGCCGGAACCACCAAGTGGAGTTTTTGGAAGCTGGTGAAGTACAGCATCGACGGCATTATCAACTTCTCCCAGGTGCCCCTGTCCCTGGCCGCCTGGGGCGGCGTGGGTCTGACCATGGTGTCTTTTTTGATGATCGTGCTGGTCATCGTCCGCAAGCTGCTGTTCGGCGACCCGGTGGATGGCTGGGCCTCCCTGGTGTGCATCATCACCTTCATCGGCGGCGTCCAGCTGTTCTGCATGGGCATCATGGGCCAG
>CALXDY010000052.1 GCA_944387225.1 uncultured Oscillospiraceae bacterium
TCCTCAACGCCTTCTCCTGCGACTTAGGGTTGGTGGAGACAGTAGCCCATTACAAGGCCGCCGCCCACTTCAACCCCGATGTGGACTTCATCATCGACATCGGCGGCCAGGACATGAAGTGCTTCAAGATCCGCAACGGAGCGGTGGATTCCATTATGCTCAACGAGGCCTGTTCCTCCGGCTGCGGCTCCTTCATTGAGACTTTTGCAAAGGCCCTTGGCTATACCATCGCAGACTTTGCCAAGCTGGGCCTGTTCTCCCAGCGGCCGGTGAATCTGGGCAGCCGGTGCACGGTGTTTATGAACTCCTCCGTCAAGCAGGCCCAGAAGGACGGCGCCAGCGTGGAGGACATCTCCGCCGGCCTGTCCATCTCCATCGTGAAAAACGCCATCTACAAGGTTATCCGTGCGGCCAACGCCGACGACCTGGGCAAGCACATCGTGGTGCAGGGCGGCACCTTCCACAACGACGCGGTGCTCCGTGCCTTTGAGCAGGAGCTGGGCCGCACCGTAACCCGCCCCACCATTTCCGGCATCATGGGGGCCTTCGGCGCCGCCCTGGCGGCCCGGGATCTGAACCTGGAGCGCAGCGCCATCCTTACCCCCCAGGCCCTGGAGAAATTCCAGCACACCGCCAAGCCCGCCACCTGCGGCCTGTGCACCAACCACTGCTCTCTCACCGTCAACACCTTTGACGGCGGGCGGCGCTTCATCTCCGGCAACCGCTGCTCCCGCCCCCTGGGCGAGGAGCCCAGCCATCTGCCCGACCTGATGCGCTATAAATACAGCCGTCTGCGGGCTCTGCACGGAAAGGGAGATGGCGACGGCTCCCGGGGCAGAATCGGCATTCCCTTTGGGCTGAACATGTACGAAAACCTCCCCTTCTGGTTCGCCCTGCTGACCCACCTGAACTTCCAGGTGGTGATCTCCCCCGAATCCTCCCGGAAGCTGTATATCAAGGGCCAGCGCACCATCCCCTCGGACACGGTGTGCTACCCGGCCAAGCTGCTCCACGGACATGTGGAATCCCTGGTGGAGCAGGGGGTGGACACCATCCTCTACCCCTGTATGCCCTACAACTTCGACGAGGGCGCGGGAGACAACAACTACAACTGCCCCGTGGTGGCCTATTACCCCGAGCTGCTGGCCGCCAACGTGCCCAGTCTGAAAAACGTCCGGTTCCTGTACCCCTACTTCGGCCTGCACCGTCCCAAGGACTTTGAAAAGCACGCCGCCAAGTGGTTTGCAGAAAACTTCCACATTCCCAAGCAGGAAACCGTGGCCGCCGTCCGGGCCGCTTATCAGGCCTACGCCGACTACAAGGAGGACGTCCGCCGGGTGGGGCAGCAGTACATCGGCCAGGCCCGGCAGGAAGGACGGCCCATCCTGGTGGTGGCCGGACGGCCCTACCATATGGATCCCGAGATCAATCACGGCATCAACGACCTGATTACCTCCTTCGGCTTTATCCTGATTACCGAGGATGCTGTGGCCCACAAGATGGAAAAGGCCCCCCGCCACGTACTGAACCAGTGGACGTATCACGCCCGGATGTATAACGCGGCCCGGTACGTTTGCACCCAGGACGACATGGAGCTGATCCAGCTGGTCTCCTTTGGCTGCGGCATCGACGCCATCACCGGCGACGAGATGCGCTCCATCCTGGAGGAGGGCGGCAAGCTGTATACCCAGCTGAAAATTGACGACATCAGCAACCTGGGGGCGGTGCGGATCCGCATTCGATCCCTTATGGCTGCGATCCAGGCCCGCAAGGAACCGTGACCCAACCGGTCACAGCATGATTTGGAAAGGAATATGCAACTATGGCGAAATTGGTATATGACGACACCGGACGCCTGCTGTTCACCCAGGAGATGAAGGAGGAGTACACCCTCCTGATGCCCCAGATGCTGCCTGTCCACTTCGGCATGCTGCAGAAGCTGCTGCAGAACCAGGGGTACAAGGTGGATATGCTTACCACCAACCACCGTGGAATTGTGGATGAGGGGCTGAAGTACGTACATAACGACACCTGCTACCCCGCCCTGCTGGTCATCGGCCAGCTGATCGACGCGGTGAAGCACGGCGGCTACGATCCCCACAAGGTGGGCCTGCTCATTACCCAGACCGGCGGCGGCTGCCGGGCCAGCAACTACATCCACCTGCTGCGGAAGGCTCTGGCGAAGGCGGGGATGGAGTACATTCCCGTGGTATCGGTCAACCTGTCCGGTCTGGAGAAAAACCCCGGCTTCTCCCTGACCCTGCCCTTTATCCGCAAGGCCGTGTTTGCCATGATGTACGGCGACCTGATCGTCAACGTGGCCAACCAGGTGCGGCCCTACGAGGTGGAGGAGGGTGCCACCGACGCCATGATCGAGGCTTGGTCCCACAAGCTGGTGTCCGGCTTTGAGGCCGGCCAGGGCCTGAACCGCCGCCAGATGCGGAGCATCTTCGCCCAGATCTGCCGTGACTTTGCCTCCATCCCCGTGGCCGGCGAGCCCAAGATCCGTGTGGGCGTGGTGGGTGAGATCTACGTCAAATTCGCCCCCCTGGGCAACAACAACCTGGAGAAGTTCCTCCTCCAGGAGGGTGTGGAGCCTGTGGTGCCCGGCCTGACCGACTTCATCATCTTCAAGATCTTCAACCGGGTCACCGATGTGGATCTGTACGGCGGCAAGTGGATCAAGAAGGCCGCCTGCCAGGCGTTCATGCACTACATCGAGGGCTGCCAGCAGGATATGATCCACGCTCTGGAGGAATCCGGCCGCTTCCGCGCCCCCGGCACCTTCCAGGATCTCCGCCGTCTGGTACACGGCTACCTGGGCGAGGGCAACAAGATGGGCGAGGGCTGGCTGCTCACCGCCGAGATGCTGGAGCTGATTCACTCCGGCACCAACAACATTGTCTGCACCCAGCCCTTCGGCTGCCTGCCCAACCACATTGTGGGCAAGGGCATGATCCGGAAGCTGAAAGACGAGTATCCCATGAGCAACGTGGTAGCCATCGACTACGACCCCGGTGCCACCCGGATCAACCAGGAAAACCGCATCAAGCTGATGCTGGCCAACGCCAAGGGTCTGGCTCACACTGAGCCCGCCGCCCCCAAGGCCGAACGCTCCGGCGTGGAGCCCACCCGGAAGCTGGCTCACGCCCAGGTCTGATCCGGCTTCTTCTGTTCATACGAAAACGCCTGAGCCCCCAGGGGCTCAGGCGTTTTTTCGCAAAAAACCGGGCGGATGGAACGCTCCATCCGCCCGGAAATAATACTCAGCAGCCCAGCTGGGCAAAGGACTGATCCAGCGCCTGGATCACCTGGTCGATCTCCTCCTTGCCGGCAATCAGCGGCGGGATGAAGCGCAGGACGTTCCCGGCGGTGCAGTTGATCAGCACCTTCTGCTCAAAGCACTTGTCCACCACGGGGTGGCCGTCAGCCATGGTCAGTTCAATGGCATTGATCATGCCCATGCCCCGCACCTCCTTGATGGCGGTGGGGTACTTCTCCTGGAGCTTGGACAGCTGGGCGCGGAAATACTCGCCCGCCTCAGCGGCGTGGTCAATGACGCCGTTGTTAATCATCTCGTCCAGGGTGGCCTCAGCCAGAGCACAGGCCAGAGGCCCGCCGGCAAAGGTGGAGCCGTGGGTGCCGGGGGTGAGGGTCTTGGCCGCATCCCCCTTGGCGCACACCGCACCGATGGGCACGCCGGAGCCCAGAGCCTTGGCCAGGGAGCAGCAATCCGGCTCCACGCCGTAATTCTGATAGGCAAAGAGCTTGCCGGTACGGCCGGAGCCCACCTGCACCTCGTCATACATCAGCAGGATGCCTTTCTCGTCGCACAGATCCCGCAGTCCCTGGAGGAACTCCTTGGTGGCGGGATGGACGCCGCCCTCGCCCTGAATGGGCTCGGTGAGAATGGCGCACACGTCGTCCCCCATCTGCTCCTTCACAGACTCCAGGTTGTTGAACTCCGCGTAGCGGAAGCCCTCCGGCAGGGGGGAGAACCACTTGGGATTGTGTACGATCTCCTGTCCGGTGGCGGTGGCGGTGGCCAGGGTCCGTCCGTGGAAGGACTGGATCATGGAGATAACCACATACCGCTCCGGATGGCCATGATCCACGGCGTACTTCCGGGCCAGCTTGATCTGGGCCTCGTTGGCCTCAGCGCCGGAGTTGGCGAAAATCACCTTGTCAAAGCAGCTGTTTTCCACCAGCAGCTTGGCCGTCTGGATGGCCGGCTCGTTGTAGTAGTAGTTGGAACAGTGGAGGATGGTCTCGGCCCGCTCCTCCAGCGCCTTGACAATGGCGGGGTGGCAGTGGCCCAGGCCGTTGACGGCGATGCCGCCCACAAAGTCCAGGTACTTGTCCCCGTCCAGGTCGTATACATAGCAGCCCTCGCCCCGGTCCATCACCAGGGGCACTCTGACATGGTTGCCATAGAGATATTTGTCCGCGGCCTCAATGGCCTGGGCGTTGCTGGTAAACTTCTCAATCATGGGGATCTCCCTCCTTAAGTACACATCAAAATGCAGGTCTCAGCGCCACTTCACGCCCACACTGGGGGACTGCCGTCCCACAGTGGTGCCCACGCCCTCATGGGCAAATACGTCATACAGGATGCTGTGAGGCTGTCGGCCGTCGATGATGTGGACGTTGGTCACGCCCTCCTCTACCGCCTGGACACAGCAGTCGATCTTGGGGATCATGCCGCCGGAGATGGTGCCCTGGTCCTTCAGGGCCTGAACGTCGTCCACGTTCAGGTACGAGATCACATCCCCCGCCTCCACATCGTTGCACAGTCCGGCGATATCGGTCAGCAGGATCAGCTTTTCCGCCTTCAAGGCACCGGCCAGCTTGCCGGCGGCGATGTCCCCGTTGACGTTGTAGCTGGTGCCCTGGCCGTCGGTGCCCACAGGGGCCACCACAGGGATGCAGCCGCTGTCCAGCAGAGCCAGCACCGGGGCGGGATTGACCTGGGTGATCTCCCCCACCAGTCCCAGCTCCTGGCTGAGCTGAGTGCACTGGAACAGGTTGGCGCTGATGCCGGACAGGCCCACAGCCTGCCCGCCGGCGGCATTGACCTGGCCCACCAGCTCGCTGTTCACCTGGCCGATGAGCACCGCCTCCACCACTTCCATGATCTCCTTGGAGGTGTAGCGCAGGCCGTTGATAAACTGGACGGGAATGTCCAGCTTCTTCAGCATAGCGTTGATGCCGGGGCCGCCGCCGTGGCACAGCACCGGGCGGATGCCCAGCAGCTTGAGCATGACCACGTCCTGAATGACGGCCCGCTTCAGCTCCTCGTTAATCATAGCGTTGCCGCCGTACTTGATAACCATGGTCTTTCCGGCGTATTGCTTCAAATAGGGCATTGCCTCCATCAGGACGGCAACCTTATCCGCGATCTGGTTCACAGCCGCTCCTCCTCCATTAGGTCCGATAGTCCCCGTTGATCCGCACGTACTCGTAGGTCAGGTCACACCCGTAGGCAGTGGCCTCTCCATCTCCGGAGTGGAAATCCACCTGGATGGTCACGTCGTGCTCCGTCAGGATCTGGGTGGCAAATTCCTCACTGTAATCGGTGCACTTGCCGTCCTCCATCACCACAACCCGGCCGGCGGTGCTTTGCAGAGCGCAGTCGGCGTGGCTGGGATCCAGGTCAGCCCCGGAATAGCCGGCGGCGGTCATAATCCGGCCCCAGTTGGCGTCCCGTCCGAAGACGGCCGCCTTGAACAGGTTGGATCCGGCGATGGAACGGGCCACCAACCGGGCATCCTTCAGGGTGGGCAGGCCCTTGGCCTCCACCACCATCAGGTGGGTGGCACCCTCGCCGTCAGAGGCGATGGCACGGGCAAGATGGATGCACACCTGGTCCAGAGCGGCGGCGAAAATCTCCTGATCCGCCTGGCTCTCCACCTTCACTCCGGAAGCGCCGTTGGCAACCAGGAATACGGAGTCATTGGTGCTGGTGTCACCGTCCACGGTGGTCATGTTAAAGCTCTTGTCCGCGCTGCTTTTCAGCATGCCCTGGGCCACGGAAGCTTCCACCCCGGCGTCGGTGGTGATGTAGGCCAGCATGGTGGCCATGTTGGGGTGGATCATGCCGGAGCCCTTGGCCATGGCGCCCATACGGATGGTGCCGCCGGACAGCTGCACCTCCAGGGCCACCTCCTTCCGCACAGTATCGGTGGTCATGATGGCCCAGGCGGCCTCGGAACCCTTGTCGTCCCGGAGCTGGGGCACGATCTGCTCCATGCCCGCCACGATCTTGTCCACAGGCAGGCGCTGGCCGATGACGCCGGTGGAGCAGACGAACACCTCGTCCTCCCCCAGGCCCATGGCTGCCTCCGCCGCCCGCTGGATGCGTCTGGCGTCCTCAACGCCCTGCTGGCCGGTGGCAGCGTTGGCGTTGCCGCTGTTGATCACGAAGGCCCGGGCCTTCCCCTTCTTCAGGATCTCACGGCCCAGGATTACCGGGGCGGCACAGAATTTGTTGGTGGTAAACAGTGCCGCGCAGGTAGCGGGGTACTGGGAACAAAGGACAGCCACATCCGGCTTGTCGGACTTGTGGCTCTTCACGCCCACGTAGCAGGCTCCGGCCACATACCCCTTGGGGGTGGTGACGCCGCCGCCGGGGATTGTCGTCATGGTCATGGTATCTCTTCCTTTCTCTGTCCTGTTCCGTCAGGGACACACAGGAGCAAGCTTCAGGCCGGTGGTCTCATCCAGGCCAAAGATCAGGTTCATATTTTGAATCGCCTGTCCGGCAGCTCCCTTGCCGATGTTGTCAATGACGGAGCTGACAATCAGACGCTTGGTTCGCTGGTCAAAGGTGGGGGTCATGCAGCACAGGTTGGTGCCCGCCGTCCATTTGGTCTGCACCGGCTTGCTGGCAGGGTATACATGAATGAAAAATTCATTCTGATAATACCGCTGGTATAGCTCATACAGCTCCTGGCTGCTGGTCTCACAGTTCAGCGTGGCGTAAACGGTGGCTTCAATGCCCCGGCTCTGGGGAATCAGGTGGGGCTGGAAGTTGATGTACTGCCACTGATCCGGCTGCATCAGATCCTTACCGGTGATGCCGGCGATGTTCTGCTCGATCTCCGGGGTGTGCCGGTGGCCGCCGCCCATGGAATAAGCGCAGAAGTTCTCGGTGGCCTCGGTGAGCAGTTTATAGGGATCGGGCCGACGGCCGGCGCCGGTATAACCGCTCTTGGCGTCCACAATGATGGTGTTGTCCACCACCATCCCCTCCTTCAGCACCGGATACAGGGCCAGGGTGGTGGCGGTGGGGTAACAGCCGGGGTTGGCGATCAGGCTCTTTCCACGGGCCAGATCCCGGTGGAGCTCAGGGATGCAGTACACCGCCTCCTGGCTCATCTTGTGGTTGGGATGGGGATGCTTGTACCACTGCTCCCAGATTCGGGCGTCCCGGAACCGGATGTCCGCCCCGAAGTCAATCAGTTTTTTGCCGGCGGCCAGCACCTTCTCGGCAATGGGGCACACCGCACCGGCATCCACCGCCACAAACAGCACATCGCTGTCGGCGATGGCCATATCCAGATTGGCGTCGTCCATGAGCAGGATCTCCTGGTCATAGAACCCGGCCAGGGCGGGATGCTCCTCCTGGATCTTTCGGCCGGCGGAATTTTTTGCCAACAGATGGGCCAGCTGGGCCTGGGGATGCTGAATCATCAACCGCAGCAGCTCACCGCACACATAGCTGGCAGCGCCGCAGACAGAATATCGGATCATTGTGTTTCTCCTCCTTGCCGCGCCCCGATGGGGCGTTCTCACACTCGACCGCTTCCCCCCTCCGCTTTCTCCCGAGGAGAGGGCAGCTTCTATGACCGTCTTATCATACCACAGGTTGGGAAAAAATCATATAGGAAATTCCCAAAAAGTTGGTTGCATATATATTCTATTTTTTTGATTATTATTCACAGTGACGGAATAAATATCGGCGCACCCCCTGATAGTTCAAGGGTGCGCCGATGTATGTTCCGGGAATTTATTCTTTCAGAGCTGCCTGCCACTCCGTCTCCCGGAAGCCTACCAGCACCTTGTCTCCGTCAACCAGAATGGGTCGCTTGACCAGCATTCCGTCGCTGGCCAGCAGCTGAAGCTGCTCCTCCCGATCCATCTGGGGCAGACGGTCCTTCAGCCCCAGGGCCTTATACTGCAGGCCGGAGGTATTGAAAAAGCGTTTCAGGGGCAGCCCGCTGAGCTGGTTCCACTGATCCAGCTCGGCGGCGGTGGGCCGGTCCTCCTTAATGTCCCGGAGGGTGACGGAAATGCCCCGCTCCTCCAGCCACTGGGCCGCCTTCCGGCAGGTAGAGCACTTGGGATAGCACAGAAACAGCATGGATTCCTTCTCCTCTCATGAGTGGGTTTTGTCCCTTTATGGTAGCACACCTTGAAATATGGTACAAGTCCTGTTTTTCCATTGACAAAGGCCCTGATGGTTTGTCATAATGGGGGCACAAGGGACCATCATTTTCCGGTTGAGAAGGAGACTCCTATGGATACCATTTACATCACTGGCCACCGCAATCCCGATACCGACTCCATTGTGGCGGCCATGGCCTACGCCGCCCTGAAAAATGCCCTGGGGGAGCGCCAGTACCAGGCCGCCCGTCTGGGCCAGATCAGCGACGAGACCCAGGCCGTGCTGGAGCGTTTTGGCTTCGAGCCCCCCAAGCTGATCAGCGATCTCCGCACCCAGGTGCGGGATCGGGACTACGACACCCCCACCACCCTGTCCGCCGGAGCCAACATCAGCCTGGGCTGGCAGGCCATGATGGCCGACCAGATTTCCGCCCTGCCTGTAGCCAATGAGGACGGCACCCTGTTCGGCATGCTGTCCGCCGGCGACGTAGCCAACTACGATCTCCAGTCCGTATACAACCCGGTGGTGGGCAAGCTGCCCATCTACAACCTGCTGTCCGTGCTGGAGGGCAAAATCCTCAATGCCGGCGGTGAGCTGCGGGACACCATCTCCGGCGAGGTCATCATCGCCATGCCCGCCTGCCGGGAGAATCTGATGTCCTACCCCAAGGAGAGCATTGTCATCTGCGGGGAGCAGCACGATGTAATCCGTCGTGCCCTGGAGGAAAACATCAGCTGCGTGGTGGTCTGCCAGGCCCAGGTGCCCCAGGAGCTGCTGGACATGGACAGCGAGACCTGCCTGATTTCCACCCCCTACGACGCCTACCGCGCCTCCCGCCTCATCTGGCACGCCATGCCTATCGGCTCCATTTGCAAGCGCCGGGATCTGGTGTGTTTCCATCTGGACGACTACATCGACTCCGTCAAGGAGACCGTGCTGAAAAGCCGGTTCCGTGCCTACCCCATTCTGGATGAGAATGAGCGGGTCGTGGGCTCCCTGTCCCGCTTCCACCTGCTCCGTCCTCGGCGCAAGCGTGTGGTGCTGGTGGATCACAACGAGCGGGCCCAGTCGGTCATCGGCCTGGATCAGGCGGAGATCCTGGAGATTGTGGATCACCACCGCCTGGCCGACATCGAGACCAAGCATCCCATCTATGTCCGCAACGAGCCGGTGGGCAGCACCAACACCATCATCGCCGGCATGTACCAGGAGAAGGGGCTGATGCCCACGGAGAAAATGGCCGGTCTGATGGCAGCCGCCATTGTGTCCGACACCGTTATGTTCAAGTCCCCCACCTGCACCCAGCGGGACATTGACGTGGCCAACCGCATGGCCCGCATCGCCAAGATCTCCCTGGACGAGCTGGGACAGGCCATCTTCTCCGCCAGCTGCAGCGACGACAAGACGGTGGATGCCCTGCTCCACACAGATTATAAGGAGTTCCATATCGCAGGCCACAACCTGGCCGTCAGCCAGATCACCTGTATGGACTCCGACCGCATCCTCAAGCGGAAGGATGAGTTTCTCCAGGCCATGGAGCTCATCCGCCAGCGGAAAAGCATGAATGTAGTGGCCCTGATGATTACCGACGTGCTGCTGGAGGGTACCCAGCTCCTGTACGTAGGGGATCAGGACGCCATTGAGCAGGCCTTCAACATCAAAAATGGCGACGGCTGCGCCTTCCTGCCCAAAATCATGAGCCGGAAGAAGCAGTTTATCCCCACCCTCTCCGCCCTGTGGGGCTGAGGCCGCGCTCCATTTGTTCCATATCCCACAAGACCGGGCCGGGATCTACTGATCCCGGCCCGGTTTTTTTATGCCGCGTCCAGCATGTTCTCAATCAGGATTCCGTAGCCCTTGGTGGGATCATTCACCAGCACATGGGTCACAGCCCCCACCAGCTTGCCGTTTTGCAGGATGGGGCTGCCGCTCATCCCCTGGACGATGCCCCCCGTGGTCTCCAGCAGCCGGGGATCGGTCACCTCCAGAACCAGGTTCCGTGTGCCGCCCTTTTCATGGATTTCTTTGATCTCCACGGTATATTCCTCCACATCATCTCCGGAAATGGTGGACAAAATAACCGCGGAGCCCACAGAAACCTCCTTGGCCTGGGCCACAGGGATGGGCTCCGTCCCCTCCGTCAGGGTATCCTCTTCCATCCGTCCAAAAATACCCCGGTCCGTGTTGGCGTAGAGCACACCCAAATCCTCCTCCAGGTTAAAAATTCCCTGGAGCTGGCCGGGCTGGCCCTTTTCTCCCTTCTGCACCTGGTCCACTTCCGCCTCCATGACGCTGCCCGACTCCAGAGGCATGAGCTGGGCGGTATCCACGTCATTGATGCCGTGACCCAAAGCGGCAAACACGCCGCTGTCCGGATCATAGAAGGTCATGGTGCCGATTCCCGCCATGGAATCCCGCAGCCAGACGCCCAGCTGGTACTGGCCGCTTGCCGTCTCCACACCCCGGGTGGTGAGCTGCAGGTTCTGATCCTCCCGCACCACCTGGAGGGTCAGATCTCCATCCCGCTCCTGCTCCAGGATAGCCTGTACCTCCTCAATGGTATTCACCTTCTGTCCATTGATGTGGGTGATCCGATCCCCCATCCGCAGGCCGCAGGTCTTACCTGGCGCTGCCGGTCCCGCCGCCGTGTCCACGGTGGACAGTCCCACCACCAGCACGCCGTCGGAAAACAGCTTGATGCCCACCGCCTGTCCCAGGGGCACCAGCTCCTTCATCCCGGGATCCAGCTCCGCCGCCGCCGCAGGCATGATTCCGCCCCCCGATGCCAACAGTGCGGCGCACAGAGCAAGTCCCGCCCCGCCCATGCGGAGTACCCGCCGGCGGGGACTTTCTTGACAATTTTGTTTCAAAATTCCACCCCCTGTCTGATTTGCAGCCGCCATTGAGCTGCTGCTGTTCAGTTTTTACGGACGGGCCGTGGATTATAGCAGGACAGTGTTGCCATTCCTCCCATTCCTTCCGCAGGGGATTTTCCGCTATTTTTCAATACATTTTGTTATATTTAGTTTTGTTATTCCATTTTGTTTCAAAAAAAGACGTCCGAAGCCCTCTCTGGAGCCTCGAACGTCTTTCCTGATTTCACTTACTTTCCGGGCTTGAAGCCGTCCTTCAGAGAGACGGCCCGGTTGAACACCAGAGCACCCGGCTTGGAATCCTTATCCACACAGAAGTAGCCCATCCGCAGGAACTGATAATGAGCGGGGGCCTGGGCCTGACCCAGGGACGCCTCCAGCTTGCAGCCCTCCAGCACCTCCAGGGAGTTGGGATTCAGGCAGTCCAGGAAATTCTTATCCCCGGCGTCGGGAGCCTCATCGGCGAACAGGTTGTCGTACAAGCGAACCTGGGCGTCCACAGCCGTCTCGGCGTCCACCCAGTGGATGGTGGCCCCCTTCACCTTCCGTCCGTCGGCGGGATTGCCCCCCTTGGACTCCGGATCGTAGGTGGCCAGTACCTCCACCACGTTGCCCGCCTCGTCCTTCACGCAGCCGGTGCACTTGATGAGATAAGCCCCCTTCAGGCGGCACTCCGGTCCGTCGGGATAGAGCCGCTTGTACTTGGGGATAGGCGTCTCCAGGAAGTCCTCGCCCTCAATATACAGGTGCCGGGAGAAGCTCACCTGCCGGGTACCGGCCTGGGGATCGTTGGGGTTGTTCTCCACCTCCACCAGCTCGCTCTCCCCCTCGGGATAGTTGGTGATGGTCAGCTTCACCGGGCGAAGCACCGCCATCGCCCGCTGCGCATGGTCGTTCAGATCCTCCCGCAGGCAGTGCTCCAGGAAGGCATACTCCACCGTGGAGGGGTTTTTCGCCACGCCGATCCGGTCGCAGAAGTTGCGGATGGACGCGGGCGTGTAACCCCGGCGGCGCAGACCGCACAGCGTGGGCATCCGGGGATCGTCCCAGCCGGAGACGTACCCCTCCTCCACCAGCTTCCGCAGCTTCCGCTTGGACATCACGGTGTAGTTGATGCCAAGGCGGGCAAACTCAATCTGCCGGGGCTTGCTGGGCACGTCGGTGTGCTCAATTACCCAGTCGTACAGGGGCCGGTGATCCTCATATTCCAGGGAACAGAGGGCGTGGGTGATCCCTTCCAGGGCGTCCTGGATGGGATGGGCAAAGTCGTACATGGGGAAGATGCACCACTTGGTGCCCTGGCGGTGGTGCTCGATGTACCGGATGCGGTACAGCACCGGGTCCCGCATGTTGAAGTTGCCGCTGGCCAGGTCGATCTTGGCCCGGAGGGTGTACTTACCCTCGGGGAACTCCCCGTTTTTCATCCGCTGGAACAGATCCAGGTTCTCCTCAATGGGCCGGTCCCGCCAGGGAGAACGGGCAGGGGTATTCACATCCCCCCGGTACTCCCGGAACTGCTCCGGCGTCAGCTCGCACACATAGGCCAGGCCCTTCTTGATCAGGCCCACCGCCAGCTCGTAGGTCTTTTCAAAGTAGTCGGAGCCGTAGAAGAACCGGTCGCCCCAGTCAAATCCCAGCCAGTGGATATCCTCCTGGATGGCCTCCACAAACTCCGTATCCTCCTTGGCCGGATTGGTATCGTCCATACGGAGATTGCAGATCCCCCCGAATTTCTCAGCGGATCCGAAGTCGATGATCAGCGCCTTGCAGTGTCCGATATGAAGATAACCGTTGGGCTCCGGTGGAAAGCGGGTGTGCACCTGCATCCCGGCAAACCGTCCGCCGGGTGCGATGTCCTCCGCGATAAACTCATGAATGAAGTTCTGGCTGGGCGCGGGCTCCTTGGTTTCGGCAGCGCCGTTGATATACTCGTCAGCCATAATATACCCTCCTGTCTCTTTGGTGGGATAACCATATCCCCATCCCCAAGGCATGGGGAATTAACTTCTCCATTTTACACCATACTGATATACAGATGCAAGTTTTTTTCACGCTCCCCCGACGCTCCCGGCCACCCCATTTTACAGCGGTTTAACCTGGATTTATCCTTTCCGGTGTTTCGACCTTCTTCGCCCCGCGGTAAACTGACTCTGTATCCTTAGAATCCACTTTGAGAAAGAGGGAATACCCCATGAAATACGGGATTGTGGATGTAGGCTCCAACACCATGCGCCTGTCCATTTACCATTTAGAGGGGGAGCAGTTCAAACTGCTGACCCATAAGAAGATTATGGCCGGTCTGGCTGGATATATCCAGGAAGGGGAACTCACCCCCAAGGGGATGGAGGTGGCCATCGGGGTGCTGCGGTATTTCCAGGAGATCCTGCACAACCTGGATATCCCCCATTTGTCCGTTTTCGGCACCGCGCCCCTGCGGAACATTTCCAACACAGAGGCGGCAGTGGACGCCATCCAGTCCGCCACCGGGATCACAGTGGATGTGCTGTCCGGCGTGGAGGAGGCTCATTGTTCTTTCACCGGAGCCCTGTCCTGCGGCAGCGCCCCCAAAACCGGTCTTCTGGCCGACATCGGCGGCGGCTCCACCGAGCTGGTGGCCTACCGGGAGGGCGTACAGTCCTCCGCCTGCAGCCTGCCCATTGGATCCCTCTCCCTGTATACCAGCCATGTGTCCCAGCTGTTCCCCACCAAGGAGGAGCGCCGAACCATGCTGGAGCAAATCCGGGAAGAGCTGAATCAAGCCAAAACCGCCGGCCTCATCTGCCCCCATCTCACCGGGGTAGGCGGGACCATCCGCTCCGCGGCCAAGCTGTGGGGTCTGGACCCCGGAGCGGACGGCCAGTGCCTGGTCATCCCCGCCCAGGAGATCCGCGACCTTTACAAGGGGCTGAAAAAGGGGAATAAACAGGCCCTGCGCCGCATTCTCCGTACCGTTCCCGACCGGGTCCATACGGTGGTGCCCGGCCTGGCCATTTTGAAGACCATTCTGGATCTCTATCAGGTGGAAACGGTGTCCGTCAGCCCCTGGGGCGTCCGGGAAGGCTATCTGCTGGAGCATGTGATGGGAGGGAACAACCATGGCTGAGTCCGTAGATACTCGATTTACCCAAGAACGGGAGCTGTCCTGGCTGCAATTCAACCAGCGGGTGCTGGAGGAGGCGGAGGATGAGCAGGTTCCCCTGTTCGAGCGGCTGAAATTCGCTTCCATTTTCACCAGCAATCTGGATGAATTTTTCATGATCCGGGTGGGCTCCATTTATGATATGACCCTCTCCCGCCAGAGCCACGTGGACTGCCGCAGCGGACTTACCCCAGCCCAGCAGCTGGAATCCATCCTCCAGGCCGTCCCCGCCCTCTACAAGCGGCGGGACAAAATCGTCGCCCGCCTGTGCAGCCGGCTGCGCTCCTGTAATGTGTGCGACCTTCTGCCCCAGGAGCTGGAATCCGGGGAGCGGAAGCAGGTGGAGCGCTGGTTCCGCTCTTACGTCAGCCCCGTTCTTTCCCCCCTGGTGGTCAACGGCCACCACCCGTTCCCAAACCTGCCCACGAAGCAGCTGTGCGTCATTCTCTCCCTCCGCCGGGACAAGGAGCGCTGCTTCGGTCTGGTACCCATTCCCAAAAGTCTCCCCCTCTTCTACTTGCTGGAGGAGCAAGGGCTGCGCTTTCTCCGCACCGAGCAGGTAATTCTGGAATACTGCGGCACCTTGTTCCCTTCCTACCAAGTGGACGAAAAATACGTCATGGCTGTGACCCGGAACGCCGACATCAGTCCAGACGATGAGGATTACGATGTGGGCGAGGACTTCCGTGCTCATATGCAGAAGGTGATCAAAAAAAGGGCCCGTCTGGCCCATGTCCGTCTGGAGCTCCAGGGTACCCCCTCGGAGAATCTGATCCAATACCTGTGCCAGCGGCTGGGACTGGCCAGGGGGCAGGTGTTTACCTGTAAATCTCCTCTGGCCATGGGCTACGTCTTCGCACTGGAAAACCATCTTCCCCCGGAGAGCGCCTCCGCCCTTTGCTACCCGCCCTACACGCCCCAATGGCCGGGCGGGCTGCGTAAGGACGAAAAAATCCTTCCTCAGATTCTGAAGAAGGATGCCCTGCTTTTTTATCCCTTCCAATCCATGGATCCCTTCCTCCGCCTGATCAAGGAGGCCTCCTCCGATCCGGCGGTCCTGTCCATCAAAATCACCATTTACCGCCTGGCCTCCACCGCAAAGCTGGCGGAGTATCTGGCCGCGGCGGCGGAAAACGGGAAGGATGTCACCGTGCTCATGGAGCTTCGGGCCAGATTTGATGAGCAGAACAACATCGCCTGGGCAGAACGGCTGGAAGAAGCGGGATGCACCCTTCTCTACGGCTTCGAGCATTACAAGGTGCACTCCAAAATCTGCCTGATTACCCGGCGGGATCGGGGCAGGATCCAGTACATCACCCAAATCGGCACGGGAAATTACAACGAAAAAACGGCCAAGCTCTACAGCGACTTCTGCCTGATGACGGCAGATCCCGGCATCGGCCAGGACGCCGCCGCCTTTTTCCAGGACATGTCCATCTCCAACCTGAAAGGACCCTACCAGCATCTCCTGGCCGCCCCTTACACCCTGAAAAGCCGGCTGCTGAGCCTCATTCAAAATGAAATTGACAAATGTCAGGCGGGAAAGCCCAGCCGCATCTTCCTGAAAGTCAACTCCGTAACCGACCGTGACCTGATCGACAAGCTGGCACAAGCCAGCCAGGCCGGCGTCCCCGTTACCATGAATGTCCGTGGCATCTGCTGCCTCCGTCCCGGCATCCCCGGTCTGACGGATAATATCCGGGTCTTTTCCCTGGTAGGGCGGTATCTGGAGCACGCCCGGATCTATGTCTTCGGTGTGGGACAAGACACCCAGTTGTATCTGGCCTCAGCGGATATCATGACCCGGAACACCCAACGGCGGGTAGAAATTGCCTGTCCCGTGCGGGATCCCGATATTCGGGCCCGGATCCTCCACTATGTGGATGTGTACTGCTCCGACAGCCGGAAAGCCAGACAGCTGCTGCCCGACGGCTCCTATCAGCCGGTTCCTCCCGGACCCCAGGGTACGGTGGACGCACAGGCTGTCTTTATGGCGGAGGCGCTGGCGGAAGCCGACCATCCCCCCATACCCAAGGAGTCCCATCGTCTCCACATGCCCCACCCCCTGCTGAACCTTTGGCGGCGGGTCTCCTCCTCATCGAATCCAGTACCACCAAATCCCCGCGGCCGCGATAACCTGAAGAATCAGTAAGGCGGGCAGGCCATACCAGAAATACCAGTGCTTCGTCTTGTGGTGGAACACGCGCATCCCCAGGATGGCTCCCACTGTCCCGCCCAGCAGGGCAGGAAGAAACAGCCGTCCCTCCGAAATCCGCCACTGTCCCCGTTTTGCCCGCCGTTTGTCCACCCCCATCTGGACAAAGGCAAACAGATTGACCGCCGCTAAATAGGTCAGTGCGGCAATCCAAGCCGTCTTCATTCCATCACCTCAAATCATCGGCGCAAAATGCGCTCATCTCAAAACGACGGGGCTTGACCGGCCCGGTAGGCCGGTCAAGCCCCGTTCTATCATCCTATTGGGGTAAACTTATCCCGGTTGGCTCTGCAAATGGGGCACTGATACCCGTCCGGCAGGGTTTCTTTGTCCGTCTCATAGCCGCACACAGAGCAGCGCCAGCCCTTCTGCTCCTCCAGCGTCCGATACACCGTTGCGGTGGCCGGCGCGCTGCCGCCGCCGCCCCGGTAGTCATCCAGGGTGAGCGCCGTGCCGCTGCCCATAACCTCCGCCTCGGTCACCTCGCCGATCAGCAAAATCCAGTTGCCCAGATCCAGCTTGTCCACCACCTTGCAGCTGATACGGGCCAAAGCATAGGCAGCCACATAGGGGTTGCCCGCCCCATCCAGTTCCATGGGATACTGGTCAAACTTCTTCACCACCCGTCCGGACTTATATCCGAACAGGTCAATCAGCTCCTTGGGCGTCTCCTTGCTCAGCACTGTGGCGGCGAAGCTCCCCGCCGCCTCCACCGCCTTCCAGGTCTCGTTGCTCTTGTTCAGCGTCAGAGAAAACTTGTAGGGGTTGGAGGAGGTCACCTGATGCAGCGAGTTGACAACGCAGCCCTGCATGCCCCCCTCATAGGCAGCACCCACCAAAAACAGTCCGTAGTTGATCCCTTGAAAAGCCTTACGGTTCATATCATGCCCTCCTAATAAGAATTATTCTTATTTATAATATAACGGAGGCAGCTCATTCTGTCAAGGGGAGCGCACATCTTCTCTGTTTCCCACAACTTCTCTGTGCTGATTCTGTGTAAGATCCCTAATGGATGTCCTGAGAGCCCTGGCTTTCCTGAGACAGCGGAATGATCCGGATATTCAGGTCCACCTCATCGTCAATCCCGGGAATGGTGCCCTTGTTGGTATACTGCAGCATATCAAAGTGATAGTAGAAGGTAGGCACGTCCGTGTACTCCGCCATCCAGAAGTCCCACTGGTCGATCTGGGAGAGATCATGGTACACATATCCCAGATACTGATACAGGTAGATCATGGGCTCATAGCCGGAGCGTTTGATTTTGGTGCAGAAGGCGTTGGCGATATCGGCCAGCGTGTCGGCATCCGGCACCACCTGGGTACGGGAACCGGCATAGTTCTGACGCTCCCAGTCCAGCACCACAGGATAGGTGATGTCATAGGGAGCGATCAGCTCCAGGAGGTACTCAGCCTCCTCCTCAGCCTCCTCTTCCGTAATGGCCTGGGAGAAGAAATAGACACCCACATCCAGACCAGCATCCAATGCGCCCTGGATATTCTGCTCAAACCGAGCATCGGTTCGGATGTTTCCTTCCATACCGTAGCCACGGTAGCCGGCGCGAATCATGACAAAGTCGATCCCGCTGTCCGCCACAGCTTCCCAGTCGATTTCGCCCTGGAATTCCGAGACATCCACACCGGACTCCACCCGGTAATCATCATCCTGGTAGGTGAGCAGGCCATCCTCTCCCATCACAAATCCGTCCGGGTCATACTCATTTTTCGCCACATCTTCCAGGACATCATAGTATGCGCCCATAAAGGGGATTTGCCATCCATAGGTGGCGACCCGGTTGATCTGCCACACGATGGCGCTGATTTCACCCCGGGTAATGTTGTTCTCTGGCAGGAATACCCGCTGCCCATCCTCCTCGCTGCCGGAGACAATACCATATTCATACAGAGTGGTCAGGTATCCATCCTCCACATCCGCAAAGGGGCTTTCCTCTTCAGAGGGCTCCAGACCCAAGGCCATAGCCGCCAGCTTGGCCACTGTCTGCCGGTTGATGGGCTTATTCAGCTCCCCGATTTCCTCCCAGGTCAGGTATCCATGATCCACCGCATACTGTGCAAAGCCGCTGGCATAATGGGAGTCGGTAGGTTCTATGTATCCGCTGCCGGCTGCTTCCAACACCATAATCAGCGCATCTCCGCTGCTCAACAGGTCGTTTGGGCCAAATCGTCCATCGTCATATCCCGACACAGTGCCCATGCTGTGCAGGGCGGATACATAGCTGTAATACCAGTCGGTTTCCTTGACGTCAGAAAAGGGAGATTCATATCCCTCCGGAAGGGTTAGTTTATAGCCCGCCGCCCCCACAGGCAACGCCAGCAGGCTGAGCGCCATACATGCACTGATTCCTCCGCTCACAATTTTACGAATGCTCATGCTGTTGTCCTTTCTATGTTATCGGTTTACCATAATTGACGCTTTTGGTATTATATCAAACTTTCATGGAAAAGGCAATAAAAAAACTGCTGTGGAAAATATTCCACAGCAGTTTCTGTGTTGGCGCTACCTATTTTCCCGGCCCGTCTCCAGGCAAGTATTTTCGGCAGAAGCGAGCTTAACTTCCGTGTTCGGAATGGGAACGGGTGGACCCTCGCCCTAATCAGCACCAACGTCCTTTCTTTCGAGAAAGAAAGGAAGCAAAGAAAGCTTCATATCTTCCTCAACAGAAAGCTTGGTAAACAACGTAATTCTCGGGGTAATATCCCCGTAACTCCATCTTCAAACCAGCGAAGCGTTTG
>CALXDY010000053.1 GCA_944387225.1 uncultured Oscillospiraceae bacterium
CAGGTGCTGGCCCTGCCGGTGCTGCCCCAGGAGCTGGTGGTGGAGGCCGATCACAACCATCTGGCCTGTACCAGCCTGGGGGTGGGCCCCATGCTGGTGCCCCGGATCCCCAAGCAGAAGGTGATCACGCTGTCCAGCTATTTTCCCGCCGAAAGCGACCCGGGGGGCTATCAGTATTTCTTCCGGTGGGCCATGGAGCAGGGGGAGCCCCTGCTGTTCATCCGTACCCCTCTGCTCACAGGGGAGACGGGGCTGGAGGGATTGGTCACCCGGTTTGACACCCAGGAACGGGGCGGGGAGCCGGGGGATGTGTACTACACCCTGGAACTGACGGAATACCGCAGCGATGCCCCCGGGGTGCTGTCCGCCGCCTCTGACGGCGGTGCCGGGCAGCTCACCCCCGGGCGGGATGTGCCCAAGGGCACCATCGCCGTGGGGACCCTCTGCCGGGTCACCGGCCGGTGGTGGGCCACCAGCTACGGCGAGGCCCCCTGCGGCTCCTCCGACGGGGCCACGGTGAAGGTGTCCAGGGTGGTGGACGGGGCCAGGGCCTGTCCCATCCACATCACCACCACCGCCGGCGGCCCCCTGGGCTGGGTGAAGGCCTCCCAGCTGGAGGTGGTGGAATGAGAGAGCAGCTCCTTTTGGAAAACACCACCACCGGACAGCTGTGGGACGTCACCGCCTCCGTACACACCGCCAGCTGGGTCACCAACCGCACCGGCGGGCCGGGGGTGTTCCGCTTTACCCTCCGGGCCAACCACATCTCCTTCACCGAGGGGGATCGGGTGACCTTCTTCCTGGACGGGCAGCGGCAGTTTTTCGGCTGGGTGTTCACCAAGGTGAAGGACGAGGACGCGGTGATCCAGGTCACCTGCTATGACCGGCTGCGGTATCTAACTGCTAAGGCCAGCTATGCCTTTTATAACCGCACCGCGGCCCAGATCCTCACCCAGATCGCCGGGGACTTTCAGCTGGCCCTGGGGGAGGTGGCGGACACGGGCTACGTGATCCCAAGCCTGGTGGAGCAGAGCCAGAGCTGCCTGGATATCATCCAGTCGGCTCTGCGCCTGACCTATGAGAACACGGGGGTGTGGTACGTGCTGTATGACGACGGAGACGGCCTTTCCCTGGCCGACAGCGGGAAGTGGACGTCTCAGCGGTATCTGGGCACGGGGGCGGGGGTGCTGAGCTACCGGTACACCACCGGCATCGACGACCAGACCTACAACCGGGTCACCCTGGGCCAGGCCACCGGCACGGTGGGCTGCACCCGGGAGGTGACGGCGGAGGATCCCGACACCCAGAAAAAGTGGGGGGTGCTCCAGCTGTACCGTCAGGTGAGCATGGAGTGCAACACCGCTCAGATGCGGGCCCAGGCCCAGGCCACCCTGGCCGCCCATGACCGGAGGATGCGTACCCTGTGGGTCAGTGCCCTGGGTGTTCCCGGGCTGCGGGCGGGCCAGCGGATCTACATGAACATTCCCAATCTGGGGGACATCCATCTGGATCAGTATGTCACCCTGGATCGGGTGATCCATTTATGGGAGGGTGGGCAGCACCTGATGGAGCTGGAGACCCTGCCCATCTGACGGAGGGAGGAGCGCATGGAACTGTTGGAAGTGATGGAGGAGATCGCCCTCCGGGCCCAGGCGGCCAGCCAGCCCGCCCAGCTGCAGGTGGGGACGGTGACAGGGGCGGAGCCTCTGGAGATCACCGTGCATCCCCAGATGGCCCCCCTGAAGGGGGATGTGCTGCTGCTTACCGGGGCGGTGACGGAGCTGCGGCTCACCGGCCTGGCCCACAGCCATCCCGGCGGGGCGGGGAGCCAGGCTCCCGGCCAGGTGACGGTGTGGGAGGGGGGCGTCCCCCGTACTCAGCCGGGGGATGAGGTGGTGCTCATCCCCGCCCTGTCGGTGGGGGATCGGGTGCTGCTGCTCCGGGAGCAGGGGGGACAGCGATTTGTGGTGCTGTCCCGGCTGTACGGGGAGGTGGCGTGATGTCCCTGTACCCGGAATGGAAGGGGGCCGACCTCATCACGGCCTCCGCCGGACGGCAAAGCTCCCGTACCTGGCGGCTGGACTGGACGACCGGACGGCTGCGGGGGGAGGTGGACGACCGGGAGGCGGCGGAGCAGGCAGTGCATGTACTGATGAATGTGGAGCGCTTCCGCTGGCAGATCTTCCGCCCGGAAACCGGCGTCCAGTGGGACGGCCTGGTGGGACAGTCCCCCGACTACGTGGCCGCCCAGGTGAGCCGCCGGGTGGAGGAGGCCCTGCGGATGGACGACCGGATCACCGGGGTGAGCCAAAAGGCTTGCCGGATTGAGGGGGATTCCCTCACGGTGGAGCTGGTGGTTCAGACGGTGTACGGGGACGTGGAAACACAACTGGAGGTGCAGCTGACATGATGGATTTCAGCCAAAAAACCTACGGGAACCTGCTGGGGGAGATGCTGGGGCGGATCTCCGACGCCTACGACAAGCGGGACGCTTCCCCCATCCCAACCGCCCTGGGCCCCGCCGCCTACGCCCTGGAGGGCTTTTATCTCAGTCTGGATCGGGTGCAGCGGGACGCCTTTATCGCCACCGCCTCCGGGGATGCCCTGGATGAGCTGGCGGTGCTGGGTGGTCTGACCCGGTACGCCGCCTCCCCGGCGGTGGTGCTGGGGGAGTTTGACGGCCCGGTACCTCTGGGCGCCCGGTTTTCCGCCCTGGAGGGGGAGATGAACTTTACCGTCACCGCCGCCGCCCAGGGGCCCAACCAGTACCGCCTTACCGCAGAGACGCCGGGCACGGCGGGCAACCATACGGTGGGCCAGCTGCTGCCCATCACCGCGGTGGATGGACTGACCTCTGCCCGGGTGACCCAGGTGCTGATTCCGGGGGATGACCAGGAGGAGGACGAGGCCCTCCGCACCCGCCTGGTGACTGCCCTGAACAACCCCGCCTTCGGGGGCAACGTGGCAAGCTACCGCTCCGCCATCCTGGCCCTGGACGGAGTGGGAGCCGTACAGGTCTATCCTACCTGGAACGGGGGCGGAACAGTGAAATGCTCTGTCCTGGGAGCGGACGGACTGCCCGGGGGAGAGGAGCTGGTGGAACAGGTGCAGACCGCTGTGGATCCCGCCCCCGGTCAGGGACTGGGCCTGGCGCCCATCGGCGCAAAGGTGACGGTGACGGCTCCGGAGGCGGTGGCGGTCAACGTGTCCGCCGCCCTTACCCTGGCTCCCGGCTGCGAACTGGAGCAGATCCGGCCCCTGGCGGAAGCGGCCCTGGAATCCTGTCTGGCGGAGATCCGCCGGGACTGGGACAGCCCTGTGTCCCAAAATCCCCTGGCCTATGGGGCGGATGTGTATCTGGCCCGGGTGGTGGCCGCCCTGATGGCCACCACAGGGGTGCTTAATGCCGCCCAGGTAACGCTGAATGGGGCGGGGGAGGATCTGTCTCTGACCCAAAGCGGCCAGGTGCAGCAGGTGCCCGTTCTGGGGGAGGTGACCCTCCGTGCCCTATGAGTTTGAACGGGATCTGACCGGGCTACTCCCGCCCTGTTACCGGGCGATCGGGGAATATCAGGCCCTGTGCCGGACGGAGGAGGAGGCTCTGGCCCAGGGGGCGGAGGACGCCCTCCAGGTGGCCCGGAACTTCCACCCCCGCACCATGGACACGGCCGCCGCGGCTCAGTGGGAGGCCATTCTGAACATCCTGCCCAATCCCAGGACGGAGGAGCTGGACTTCCGGCGCAGCCGGGTGGTCAACCGCCTGTCCACCCGTCCACCCTTCACCATGGCCTTTTTGAGGCAGAAGCTGGACGAGCTGATCGGTCCGGGCAGGTGGACGGCGGAGGTGGACAGCGCTGCCAACACCCTGTATGTGGAGTCCCTGGCTCAGGATCAGAACTATGCCCTTGAAGTCAGCGCCACCATCGGCCGGATCAAGCCCGCCCATGTGGTGTACGTCAGCCGCCCGGTGGTGCCCGCCCCGCTCATCGCCGGGGAACGGGTGGAGCGGACGGAGCGAACCTATTATACCAAGCTGGGACGTTGGCGGCTGGGGGAGGTTCCCTTTGCCGTCGATTCCTCACCGGAGGTGATTAAAACGGAACAGACCCCATCCATTCAGTCCCTTCTCCTGGAGCAGGCGGCGGCCAATCTGGCCGGTCTGGTGGCCGCAGCCCAGGTCAATGGAGGGACGGTCATCCGGGAACTGGAGAAGTCGGTCTCCGGGAACCGGGTCACCGTGACCTATACCGTGGCGGGGCACCAGACTCAGGTCATCCAATCCCTGGCTTTGCTGGACGGGGAGGGCCGGGAGCTGACCCGGTCGGCAGTCTACATCCCCGTCACCGACGAGGTGGTCATCAAGCACACCATCTCCGTGGAAGAAGGAGGCGTTTAAATGGCAAATCCCATTTCCGTGGCGCTGCCTGCCGATCTGCCGGAAAACTGGCAGACGGGGCAGACCGTCGCTCCCCAGGGCAGCGACGTGGGCCTGACGGAGCGCCATGGCTATAACTATCTGATGAAGCAGGTCAACGCCGCCCAGACGGCGGCCGCCCAGCTGGGGGCGTCCTTCGGCAGCCCCGGCGGAGCGGCCACCCTGGACGAGGAGGGCAGGCTGACCCAGTCCCAGCTGCCCGACCTGGACGCAGGGCAGATCACCGGGCTGGAAGAGGCCATGTCCGGCAAGCAGGATGTTGTTACCGGCGGGGCCAGCTCCATCACCTCGGCCAATCTTACCGCCAGCCGGGCCCTGGTGTCCAACAGCTCCGGCAAGGTGGCGGTGTCCGCTGTGACAGCCACAGAGCTGGGTTATCTGGACGGGGTGACCTCCGGCATCCAGGCCCAGCTCAATGGCAAGGCGGCGTCCAGCCATAACCATTCCGCTGCCAATATCACCTCCGGTACCCTGCCGGTGTCCCGGGGCGGCACCGGAGTGACCTCCCTGTCCGCCCTGGCTGCCGCCCTGGCGGGGGAGGGGGCGGGCAGAATGGAGTTTGGCACCTACGTGGGGACGGGAACCGGCGGGGCGGATGCGCCCACCACGCTGACCTTTTCCTTCCCGCCCAAGCTGGTGTACATCGGCCACCGGGACGATCCGGAGGAGTACATGATTTCCTTCTCCGGCAGCGGACAGGCAATCACCCAGTATGACACCATGCGGAAGGCGGATCTGGTCTGGAGCGGAAATACTCTCAGCCTGACTTCTTCCCTGGACGGATCGGATCGCGTTGCCATCCAGATGAACTGGGAGGGAGAGACCTATCAATACGCCGCCTTTGGATGAAGGAGAGATGAATATGTACGTTGATTTGAAAAGCCGCTCCAACCAGTCTACCCCGGCTCCCGGCCTGGTGGAGCTGACGGAAGAGCAGTTTCAGGTCTACCTGAGCCATAACGGATTCGTGAAGGTGACGGTGGGAGAGGGGGAGCAGGCAGGAAAAGCTTTGGAGGTGACGCCGGACACGGAGGCGTGGGAGGCGTGGAAGACCGTCCAGCCGGAGCCGGAACCCGCGCCCCCAACCATGGAGGAACGGCTGTCCGCCCTGGAGTCGGCCACCCTGGCTCTGATGATGGGGGGGATAAGCGATGTTTGAGTTTATCAGACTGCAGTACCGCATGGGCCGGATCGACGCCGCCCAGGTGCGGGCCTTCGCACCCAAATATATTACCGCTGAACAGGCGGAGGAGATCGTTGGGGGTGAGTCCCTGTGACCGTGACGGGAACCGACCTGTGCATGACCCGGGGGGACAGCGAGATCATCACCGTCCGGGTCACCGGCTACACCCTGACGGAGGGGGACATGGTGGAGCTCACCGTCCGGCGAAACGTCAAAACCCCGCCTGTGCTGTATAAGCGTGTGACGGAGTTCCGGGACAATGCCGCCCAGATTGCCATTGATCCTCAGGACACCCGGGATCTGCCCTTCGGCGTCTATGTATACGATGTGCAGCTGACCTACGGCGGTGCGGTGAAGACCATCATCCGCCCCAGCAAATTCACAATCGGGGAGGAAGTAACCCATGGATATTTGGGCGGAGATTCTGGATCAGGGTCTGCGGATTGACGCTGTGGTGGAAGGCAGCGGCCCTCCCGGCCGGGACGCCCTGCTCAACGGGGAGAACGTGCTGGAGCTGCGGGCGGGGGACAACGTATCCATCCGCCAGGAGGCGGGGGTTATGACCATCAGCGCCCGGGGCGGTTATCAAATCGGCTCCGGCCTGAAGCTGGAGGAGGAGACCAACACCCTGTCCGTGGATACCGCCGCCTGGGTGGAGGAGGACAATACCCGGCCCATCACCTCGGCGGCGGTATATGAGACGGTGGGCAACATCCAGATTTTGTTGGAAACCATCTGAGGAGGACAAGTATGAGCATACAGACGGAAATCACCAGACTGCAGACGGCCCGGAACAAGCTGCGCACCAAGGGGCTGGAGCTGGGCCTGTCCACCGGCACGGACAAGCTGGACGTCATCGCCGCCGGCTTCGACGCCATCTCCAACTGCGGGGCGGTGTCGGCCACCGTGAAGGAGGGGGAGACCTATACCATTCCCAAGGGTTACCATAACGGCTCCGGCACAGTGTCCGGCGTGGCCGGCGGCGGCAACTACACCCTGCAAAGCAAAACCGCAACCCCCACCAAAAGTCAGCAGAACATCACCCCGGATTCGGGCTACTACGGTCTGTCCGACGTGACGGTGGCCGCCATCCCCGACCAGTTCCAGGACGTGTCCAGTGTCACCGCTGCGGCGGCGGACGTGCTGGCCAACAAAGTATTTGTGGACAGTGAGGGCACGGTGACTGCCGGCACTATGGTCAACAACGGGGCGGTGAGCAAAAAGCTGGACACCTCCACCAAAAGCTATACCATTCCCAAGGGCTATCACTCCGGCTCCGGCACGGTGTCTCTGACCACGGAGACGAAAAGCGCCACCCCCACCAAGAGCCAGCAGACCATCACTCCCACCGCCGGGAAGGTCCTCAGCTCGGTGACGGTAGCCGCCATCCCCGGGGCGTATATCACCACGGATGACGCCACCGCTGCCGCCGGGGAGATCCTGGAGGGCAAGACGGCTTATGTGGACGGAGTAAAAGTGGAAGGCACCATGGCCAATAACGGCGCTGTGGGCGGCGCCATGGATGGCCTGACCGTCGTCAGCATTGTCATTCCCGCCGGATATACCACCGGCGGCACAGTGACCCTGGACAGCTCCATTGAAGAGGCCCTGGCGGCTATTTAAGGGAGGTTGGAACCATGAGCGTACAAAGCGAAATCAGCCGCTTGGAGGGGGCGAAGGCGGATCTGAAAACCGCCATTGAAAGCAAGGGGGTGTCGGTGCCGGAGACCGCTGCCCTGGACGCGTATGGGGCCCTGGTAGAGCAGATCGATTACCTGGCTCCCGTCACCGCCAACCGTGCTCTGGTGTCCAACAGCTCCGGCAAGGTGGCTGCTTCCGCCGTCACCGCCACAGAGCTGGGCTATCTGGACGGGGTGACCTCCGGCATCCAGACCCAGCTCAACGGGAAAGCGGCGGCCAGCCACAGCCATTCGGCGGGCAATATCACCTCCGGCACTCTGCCGGTGTCCCGGGGCGGGACGGGAGCCGCGTCCTCGTCGGCGGCCCGGACAGCTCTGGGGGCGGCGGAGGGGTACACCAAAACCGCCTCTGTTTCCGCACCCGGGTGGTACCGGATTGCCACATCGGGAAGCTGGATTGTCAATAATATGGGCCTGTTCTCAGTGAAAGGCTCTGTCAGCAAATCCGACGTCAGCGGAAGATACACAAACGCGATCTTTGCGGCGGGCATCACCTATGGGGACAACCCCGTCCTCCAACCCCTGATGGTGTCCAGTTATGCGGTGGCGGCCATCCCGAAAATTCGGTTGGTATACAGTGAGGCCTATGCGGATGAATACGCCTACCTGGAGATCTATCTTGATGCCACGGCGTCTGCCACCATTGATATCAGCCTGGTGGGCGGTGAGGGGTGGACGTTGGCAGATCCAGGTACAGCCGGTACAATTCCCAGCGGCTATGTCACCAAGGAATGTGTCCTGGCCAACGGAGGGGTGGGAGGATATGATGCCTCCCGTGCCCTGATGACAGAGAAAGGCGGTGTGATAACTGCCTCTGCCGTCACCGCAGCGGAACTGGGCTGTCTTAGCGGTGTGACCTCCAGCATCCAGACCCAGCTTGACGGCAAGGCGGCCACCAGCCACGGAACCCATGTGACCTACTCCACCACCCCGCCCAAGACGGCGGGGACGGCGTCGGCCGGTTCGGCGTCTACCGTGGCCAGAAGCGATCACGTCCATCCAGCCCAGACCACGGTGTCCGGCAACGCGGGCACCGCCACCAAGCTGGCGACTGCCCGAACGATCCGAACCAATCTGGCATCCACATCCACAGCCAGCTTCGACGGCAGCGCGAATATCGTCCCCGGCGTCACCGGAACCCTGCCCATCGCAAACGGCGGCACGGGCAAGACCACTGCGGCTGCCGCCTTGTACGCGCTGGTCAACGGCTCCGCTGCCAGCATCACCACGGATCTTTCCACCGACGACTTTATCCCCCTTGCCGACGCCAGCGCCGCTACGGGTAAAAAGATGACCATTGCCACACTCAAGTATTTCCTGGGGCTGGGAAATGGGGCGCTGAAAATTGAAACCGGCTCCTATACAGGAACCGGAACGTACGGGGAGGAAAACCCCAACCGACTGACTTTCAGCTTTAAACCCAAGCTGGTGGTGCTTGTGAAGGATCATGACGGCGCCGACGGGGGTCTGGTATTCATCCAGGGACAAAGCAGATATGCAAACTGGGGTTCCGACAGCTCTACCGGCTCAAATTACAGTGGTTATATTACGTGGAGCGAAAACGCCGTTTCCTGGTGGGAGTTCGACAAATATGACCAGTTTAACGCTGAATACACGTATCGCTACGCGGCCATTGGATAAGAAGGGAGCGTTTCCCCCCTGGCCGTACCGAAAAGACATGAAAATGGAAAGGAGACATATCTATGAATGAGAAGCTGATCGAGTACCTGTATACCGCTTACTGTGAGATTGCCGCCACCCCTCAGCATGAGGATCTCACCGTGGGCCTGGCCTACGCCGAGGCGAAGCTGGGCCAGGGTCTGACTGAGGAGGAGAAGGACGCCATCCATGCCTTCCTTCGCCGCAATGAAAGAAAGCTGGCCGGGGTCTACCGGGAGGGCCGGGAGGCCTTCGCCGCCAAGGTGGCTGCCCTGGAACCCTGCGAGACGGAGCAGGCCCAGGAGACCGGGGAGGTGGAGTGAGATGGAGCAGGCTGCCCAGATCAAGCTGGGAATCGCCGCTCTGGCCGGAACCCTCACCGGACTGTGGGGCTGGATGGGCTGGCTGATCCTGGGCTGGATCGGCTGCATGGTGCTGGACTATCTGTCCGGCACCATGGCCGCCGCCAAGCAGGGCCAGTGGGCCTCTGCCAAGGCCAGGGAGGGCATTTGGCACAAGGCGGGCATGGTGATCGTGGTGGTGGTGGCCGCCGGGGCGGATCTGCTGATCAGCGCGATGCTGGCCTACCTGCCGGTGAAGGCCCTGCCGGTGGATTACTCCGGCCTGGTGTGTCCCGTGGTGCTGTGCTGGTACATTGTCACCGAGCTGGGCAGCGTAGCGGAAAACGCCGCCGCCCTGGGTGCCCCCGTCCCCGCCTGGCTGACCAAACTGCTGGCGGCGGGCAGCAGCGCCCTGGATAAGGCGGGGGAGGAGATTACCGGCTCCCATGACGACGGGGAGGAAGACGGACCATGACCCTGATCCGGCAGTATTTGACGGAAAATGACTGTTACAAGGCGGGGACTGCCATGACCCCAAAGGGGGTTATGGTGCACTCCACGGGAGCCGACAACCCCAGGCTGGCCCGGTATGTCCCGGGGAATGAGACCATCGGCGTCAACCGGTATGGCAACCACTGGGATCGGCCTGGACTGGATGTGTGCGTCCATGCCTTTGTGGGGAAAAAGGCCGACGGAACCGCAGCCACGGTGCAGATCCTGCCCTGGGAGATGGAGGGGTGGCACTGCGGCGGCTCCGGCAATCATACCCACATCTCTTTTGAAATCTGTGAGGACGGTCTTGACGATCCCGACTACTTTGCCGCTGTCTACCGGGAGGCGGTGGAGCTGACGGCTATGCTCTGTATGGAGTACGGACTGGATCCCCTGGCCGACGGGGTGGTAATCTGCCACGCGGAGGGCCATGACCGGGGCATCGCCAGCAATCACAGCGACGTGCTGCACTGGTTTCCCCGCCACGGAAAGACCATGGACGACTTTCGGGCAGACGCGGCAAAGGAGGTGGACCATATGACGGAGTATGAAATTCGCATGGCGGTGCGGGACGAGCTGGCCCGGATCGAGGCCGAGCGGGCTCAGCAGCCCGCCAGCTCTTGGGCGGTGGAGACCCGGGTCATTCCCCGGGCGGTGGAGGCCGGCATTTCCGACGGCAGCCGCCCCAACAGCGCCTTGACGCGGGAGGAGGGTATGGCCATGATCCTGGCCGCCCTGAAGAAATAACGAAAACAGCCCCCGTCCTGTCCCATACCGGGCAGGGCGGGGGCTGTTTTATTCATTGGGATCCGTCCAGATTCAGGGGGGAGGCGGACAGGCCGTCTTTGGCCAGCATCCGTTCCAGCACCGCCACGTCGGAGGCGATGTCCAGGGCGTCTCCCTGGAAGAGCTGGTCCAGCTGCTTCTCAAAGCCCTCCACGATCTTGTCCATCATGCCCTCGATCCGGGTCATGGCGGCGGTGATGTTCTCACCGCTGACCTGCTGGTTTTCCAGCTTGGCGTAGGCACGGAGGATTTTCAGGGTGGTGGGCAGGTAGTAGTTCAGGAAGCTGTGGAGCTGGGGGGCCTTGTCCGGGGCGTCCTGGCGGTAGTCCAGGATCCGAGCGGTGATGTCGGCGATCCGGTCGATCTTCACACACAGCTCCCCGTTGTCGATGTCGGCACGGACGGTGCGGATCTCCATCAGCATGGCCTGGTGGGGGTCGGCCTCAGGCTTGGGCTTGGGCGGCTCCTTGGGGGTGTCGGATACTCCCTGGCCGCTGACGATCAGCTGGCCGCTGCCGAGATCCAGATAGCCGGCGGGGAACAGGCCCGCGTCCAGCATGTCCTCCAGCACGTCCAGCACCTTGGCCTGGCTGACGCCTGCAGCGGCGGCCAGGGAGGAGATGGACACAGTGTCCCGATTGCCCACCATGGCCAGATAGGTGCGGAACCGGCGCACGTCCCGGCGGCGGTGGAGCCCTACCAGCAGCAGGGCAAAGGGAATGGCGAACAGGCACAGAGGAGCCATCATATCCTCCAGGAACCAGACAAAGTGGCCGTCGGTCAGCCAGAACAGGCTGTTGGCCAGGGAACCCGCCAGAGCAATGCCGAAAATGCCGGTGAAAACGCCGGCGATGACGGTCATTTTCTTGGCCTTGGCCTGCATCTCCTGGAGCAGCTGGGCGGCCTGCTTGGGCCGACTGGCCCGAGCGGCGGTGCCGCCGATGGTCCCCGTTCGGGCGCCCAGATGCTGGTTGGAGCCAACAGGCGGGGCACTGGGCCGGCGTTTTCCAATGGCACCGGTGAAGTACAGCACCAGCAGAATGATGGCGGCAGGGGGGACGGAGAAAAACAGGAACACCACCAGAACCCAGAAAATGGGGGGCATTTTCTTGGTGGCGGGGGAACGACTGGACATAGACACGACCTCCAGTTTGATTTCCTGGCTATTATACTATTTCCATGGAAAAATGTAAAGCCGAACCGGAAGGGCTCCGGGGCTTGTGCGGTTGTAAGGCGGGGAAAACTGTGGTACAATACATCCTGCATTCTGATTCCTGCAGGACTAAGGAGCGGGGAGGAAGGAGAGACCATATGTCGGAATTTCAAGGCTTCTCTCAGGCGTCGGTGGACTTTCTCTGGGGGATCCGATTCAATAATGAGCGGACCTGGTTTCTGGCCCACAAGCAAGAGTATCTGGAGCTGGTGGACGGGCCTATCCGGGCTTTGGGGGCGGAGGTACACCGGGAGATGGAGGAGAAGTATCCCCAGCTGGGACTGAATCTCCGGATCTCCCGGATCTATCGGGATGCCCGCCGCCTGCACGGGCGGGGGCCGTATAAGGACCACCTGTGGTTTACGCTGGGGCCGCCCAAGGAGCCGGGCGTCAGCCGCCCTGCCCTGTATTTTGAGATTGCCCCGGAGTATTTCAGCTATGGCATGGGGTATTATTCTGCGTCGCCGGAGGTGATGGCCGCCCTGCGGGCCCGGATCGACCGGGATCCAAAAACGCTGGAGAAGCTGGCCAGAAAGCTGAAAGGGTCGGAATTCACCCTGGAGGGCCGGGAGTATAAACGGCCCAAGGGGGATCCCGGGCCCTTGCTGGCGCCCTGGTATAACCGCCGGGAGATTGCCCTGACCCACGACGAAAACTGCGAGGGGATCCTGTTCCAGCCCCAGCTGGTTCAGCGGGTGGTTCAGGGCTTTGACTTCCTCATCCCCTATTACACCTACTTCCTTTCTTGAAGGAAAGGAAGCAAAGAACGTTTGCGGAAAGCTGCGCTTTCCTTCTCGCCGCCTAAGGATTCGTCCAGATTCCCCATCCCAGCACGAAAGAGAATCCCCCGTAATTTCCTCCCCCCCTTGCACAATCCGGCGCTGCTTGCGCTCCTTCCCTTTGATGGCAGAAATATTCATCCAGGAAGCAACCCGGCGGATTTTTGCCAAAGCAGAACAAGCCTAAGGTTACAGAAAAAGAGCGCCTGGGAGGCGCGGGCGGGAGAAGGGCCGGACAACACAGCTGAGCCGCCCCGCCGGGGGGATTTGCGGAAGGGTCCTTGGATAAGCCCCGGTACAGGCTTGTTCAACCACCCATGGGGGACCGGGGGGAGAGCGGGGATATGGACCTTGGACGGGCTGGCACAGCACGGACAAGTCCATCTGCTCCCCGCGGACCCCCGGCACGCTTTTGGTTCCTTTTGTCGTGTAACAAAAGGAACCCGCCCGCAGGCGGAACCCCGCTTTCTTGGAAGAAAGCTTGGCAAAGAACTTTCTGCGAAGCTCCGCTTCGCCTCTCGCCGCCTATGATTTGGTTTTGGTTCCGAAGGCTAGCACGAAAGACAGGCTTCCGTAATTCCCACTCCTAACGGCTTATTCCCAATTTCTGTTCATACGCCAACGCAGAAGGACATCCTCCTTCTGCGTTTTTTGCCGAGAATTGCTGTAAAGGAAAAACACAGTACATCTATTCTCCGTGAGCATTTTGGTACGACGCCTGAATTTCCTCCGGCAGCTGGTGGGGGATCATGGACTTCACCCGTTCCTCGCCGCCGTCGGCCATGGCCTGCTCATAGTACCAGCATTTGAATTTCAGCATGTCCAGCACCTTGTTCAGGCGGACAAGCTCCTCCTCCACGTTGGCCCGCTGCCGCTGAAACAGCTCCAGACGCTGGGGATAGGTGGCCGCCCCCTCCGTACACCAGTCCATGAACTGCCTGATATCCCGGATCTCCAACCCCGACTTTTTCAGGCACTCGATCACCCGGAGGGCCTCCAGCTCCCCTTCACCGAACCGGCGGATGCCGGAAGTGCGGGCCATGCCTGGGAACAGCCCCTGCTTGTCATAATACCGCAGGGTGGAAACAGGCAGATGAAACAGCTCCGCCACTTGACCAATGGTATACATAACACGCCTCCCGAAAATTTTCTCAAAAGACCTTGACCTGAACTCAGGTTTAGGTGTTATCATCAGAATAACACAAGGATCCTCACAATGCAAGATCCGGAATCAGGAGGCTTTATATGGACAAACGTGTTTTGATTGTATCTTCCAGCCCGCGCAAGGGCGGAAATTCCGAGACGCTGGCCCAGTCCTTTGCCAAGGGCGCCCGGGAGGCGGGCTGTCAGGTGGAGACCATCTGCCTGCGGGAGAAGAACTATGGGTTTTGCAAGGGCTGCATGGCCTGTCTCCAGTCGGGGCGCTGTGTCATTCCCGACGACGGGGTGGAGGTTGCTGCCCGGATGCATGACGCCGACGTTCTGGTGTTTGCCACGCCGGTTTACTACTACAGCGTCAGCGGCCAGCTGAAAACCATGCTGGACCGGGCAAATCCCCTGTATGATTCGGATTACCGGTTTACCAGCGCCTATCTCCTGGCCGCTGCGGCGGAGGATGACCCCCACGCCGTGGAGGGTGCGGAGCAGACTATCCGGGGCTGGGTGGACTGCTTTGACCGCTGCACCTTTGCCGGGACGATTTTTGCCGGCGGGGTAAACCAGGTGGGGGAGATTGCCGGGCATCCCGCCCTGGACATGGCCTATCAGGCGGGCAAGGCGCTGAAGAATGAGGAGGAGAACGTATGAGCCAGCTGAACATGACAAATCAGTGGGACAAGGCATTCCCCAAAAGTGACCAGGTGGAGCACAGCAAGGTCACCTTCCACAACCGCTACGGGATCGAACTGGCGGCGGATCTGTATCTGCCCAAGGGGGCGGAGGGCCCCCTGCCCGCCATCGCGGTGAGCGGCCCCTTCGGCGCGGTGAAGGAGCAATCCTCCGGCCTGTACGCCCAGACCATGGCGGAGTATGGGTTTTTGACCCTGGCCTTTGATCCCTCCTTTACCGGGGAGAGCGGCGGCAGCCCCCGCTATGTGGCTTCCCCGGACATCAATACCGAGGATTTCTCCGCCGCGGTGGACTTCCTTTCCCTCCATCCTATGGTGGATCCTGACCGGATCGGGATTATCGGGATCTGCGGCTGGGGCGGTATGGCCCTCAATGCCGCCGCCATGGATACCCGCATCAAGGCCACGGTTTCCTCCACCATGTACGACATGACCCGGGTCACTGCCAAGGGCTACTTTGACAGCGAGGACACGGAGCAGGCCCGCTATGAAAAGAAGCAGGCCATGAACGCCCAGCGCACGGAAGATTACCGGAACGGAACCTATGCCCTGGCCGGCGGCGTGGTTGACCCGCTGCCCCAGGACGCCCCCCAGTTTGTAAAGGACTATTACGCCTATTACAAGACGGAGCGGGGCTACCATCCCCGTTCCCTCAACTCCAACAGCGGTTGGAACGTCACGTCCTCTCTCTCCTTCCTGAATATGCCCATCCTGCAGTACAGCCATGAGATTCGCTCCGCTGTCCTGGTGGTGCACGGGGAGAAAGCCCACTCTTGCTATTTCAGCAGGGACGCCTTCCAGAAGCTCACCGGGGACAACAAGGAGCTGCTCATCATTCCCGGCGCCAGCCATGTGGACCTGTACGACCGCATGGACGTGATCCCCTTTGCGAAGATCAAGGCGTTTTTTGACCGGTATCTTTCATGAGGCGGGCGGTATGTGTTTGCCTGCTCCTGATCCTGTCGGTGATGCTGGGCGCTTGCGCCGGGCCGGCGTCCGGAAGCGGTGAATCAGCGGTTCAGGAGCAGGAGATCGGTTCCGTCCCCTCCGCAAGCCAGGGACAGCTCCCTGAGGAAGATCCTGTTTTGCCCCAGGAACCGGAGGTCCGTCCTTCCGGTGCCGGCGGCTCCGCCCAGCCGGATAAGCCTGAGCCGGAGCAGACAAATCCGGCCGCCAGCGCTCCGGTCCAGGAGCCGGACAGCGGGCGGGAGGAGGAGCAGGCAGCCTCGTCCGCCGAAGAAGAGACCGACCCGGAGGAGGAGAATATGCAGGAGCTGACCCTCATCATAAACGGAGAAGCCGTGGATGTGGTCTGGGAGAGCAACCAGACCGTGGCCGAGCTGCTGGCCTGCGCCCGGGAGGAATCCGTTGTGGTTTCCACCACCCGTTACGGAGACTTTGAGCAGGTGGGCGGACTGCCCCAGAGCTTTTCCAGAGATGACGTCCAGACCACTACGGAGCCCGGGGATATTGTGCTGTACGCCGGGAACCAGTTGGTGCTCTTCTACGGCTCCAACACCTGGAGCTATACCATGCTGGGCCACATCCAGGGAAAAACCCAGGAGGAGCTGGCCGACCTGCTGGGCGGCGGCTCGGGTGTGGTGGAGCTGAAATACGGTCAGGCGTAAACCGTCTTATTTGTGCGGAAAACAAACAGGGATTATCGTGAGAGGGATTGTTCTCCT
>CALXDY010000054.1 GCA_944387225.1 uncultured Oscillospiraceae bacterium
ATTTGGTTCCGCACCCCAGCACGAAAGAGAATATGGCAAACACTCACGCAGGAGAGCCAGTCTCTCTTGCGTGGGATTTTTTTGCCTGAATTTTCCTTTGTTCCGGGATGGCGGCGAGGAAATCTCCGCTCTTCACTCTCAACTCTTCACTCTTTCCTAATGCGGCGCGAAGCGAAACGCAGTTTCGCAGGAAGTTCTTTGCTTCCTTTCTTACAAGAAAGGAAGTTCCGCCTGCGGGCGGGTTCCTTTTGTTGCACGACAAAAGGAACCAAAAGCGTGCCGGGGGTCCGCGTGGAGCAGATGGACTGGGCCGTTGGCCCAGGTCCATATCCCCGCTCTCCCCCCGGGCCCCCACGGGCGGTTGAACCAGCTTGTACCGGGGCTTATCCAAGCCCCCTTCCGCAAATTTCCCCGGCGGGGCCGCTCAGCTGTGTCGTCCGGCCCTTCTCCCGCCCGCGCCTCCCAGGCGCTCCCTTTTTCGCAGCCTTTGGCCCAGCCTTCTATGGTAAAAATCCGCCGGGCTGCTTCCTGGATGAATATTTCTGCCATCAAAATCTAGAAGCGCAAGCAGCGCCGGATTGTGCAGACCTGGCGGAGAACGCCGCAAGAAGTCTGTCTTTCGTACTGAATTTTGGAATCAAATCCAAACCCCAGGCGGCGAGGGCGAAGCGGAGCTTCGCGGGAAGTTCTTTGCCAAGCTTTCTTTCAAGAAAGCGGGGGGAGGCGGCGGTAGAAGAACAGGGACAGGAGAGCCACCAGGGTCTCGGTGATGAAGAAGGCCAGCCACACCAGGTCAGGCACCAGCCACAGCAGCAGGGCGGCCACCGGCAGCAGGAGGACAAGCTGCCGAAGCAGGGCCACCGCCAGGGCGTCCCGGCTGCGGCCCAGGGACTGGAGGGCGGCAGACAGAACGATACTCACCGCCGCCAGAGGGAAAGCCGTGGCCGTCATAGCCAGGGCAGGCACCCCCATAGCCAGGGCAGCCTCGTCCGCCCGGAAGCAGTACGTCAACAGAGGCAACGCGGCCACAGCCAGCAGCACGCCGCCGGCCAGGGAGATCCCCACCCCCAGCTGCAGCCCGAACCGGACGGCCTGGCGGATGCGGTGGGGCGCCCGGGCCCCATAATTGTATCCCAGGATGGGCACCAGGCCGCTGTTGATTCCAGCCACCGGCATGGTCACAAAGGACTGAATCTTGAAGTAAGCGCCCAGGACATACACCGCCGTCTCCGACCACAGGCCCAGCAGCTGATTCATTCCCAGGGTCATGAAGCTGGACAGAGACTGGGTGGCCGTGGCGGGCAGGGCGATGTCCCCGATTTCTTTGATTAAAGCCCGGCGGGGCCGGAACCCCCGGAAGGAGATGGGAAACTGGCTGCGGAACCGGCGCAGCAGGCACAGGCCGATCACCCCGCCGGAGCACTGGCCCAGGACGGTAGCCACGGCGGCCCCCGCCACTCCCATGTCCAGGCCGAAGATGAACACCGGGTCCAGAACCAGATTCAGCACCGCGCCGGAGCCCTGAACGATCATGTACCCCGCGGGATGCCCGGAGGACTGGAGCAGCCGCTCGGTGAGAAATTGCAGGCACAGACCCAGGGAGCCCACCGTGCAGATGGTGAGATAGACCACCCCGGAGTCAGCCACCCGGGGATCCTGCGTGGACAGGGAAAAGAACAGCCGTGCCCCCGCCAGGCCGACCAGGGCAAAGACCAGCCAGCTCAGGCCATACAGGAAAAAGCCGTGGCAAGCCACATCGTTGGCCCCGGGCCAGTCCTTCCGGCCCAGCTGCCGGGACAGCAGGGCGTTGCACCCCACCCCCAGGCCGAAGCAGCAGGCGATCATCAGCAGCTGGACGGGATAGGCGTAGGACAGGGCCAGGAAATCCAGGTCGCTGACCTGGGCCACGTAAATGCTGTCCACCAGATTGTAAATGGCGCTGATGAGCATGGACAGCATCACCGGGGCGGACATAGACAGCACCAGCGGCCGGATGGGCCGGACACCCAGCATATTTTCCGGAGTTGGGGGCATAACGCTCCCTCCTTCTTCTTTCGGTATCACAAAACGGGCTCCTCTGGGGGAGCACATATAGGCCGGCAAAAAGCCCTCCTGCAAGGAGTTCCGACGTCCGCAGACGGCGGAATAAAATAGGATCTCGTCCTTTCCCGGGGCGTGTACCTGGGAAAGGACACCTCTCATGACGGACAGGGCGACTTTTTCGCCAGAAATCGAGTCCTGTCCGTCATGCAGCCTGCTGTGGGAAAAGGCTTTCAGCCTTTTCTGACAACGAAAACGGGCTCCCCCGATGGGGAGCCCGTTGTACCAACTGTTTTCCATCCGTGGGGATCGACGGGCCCGTGGGCACGGATGGCGCGTATTCAGTCTATCAGAGGAGCCCTCCCCTGTCCAGGCAGCGGTCACAGGGCCCGAGTGTAGCGCAGATCCCGGCAAACGGTATCAGGCGGAAAGGGGATGTCCTCGTGGGTGCCGTCCCAGGCAAAGCCGTGGCGGGCGTAGAACCGCCGGGCCCCCTCATTCTCCTGCAGGACATACACCAGGCAGCTGGGAAAGCCCTGCGCCTTCAGCCGCCGGAGCATCTCCTCCATAATCCGACTGCCGTAGCCCTTGCCGGTGTGATCCGGGTGGCAGTACAGGGACATGACCTCTCCCCAGCCCTGGTAGTCGTCGGCGTGGAAGGTACACACGGTCCCGGCCTGGGGCCCTGCGTTCAGACGCACCGGGCCATAGGTGGCGCAGCACACCGCCTCCTCCCCGTCGTACACCAGCAGCCCATTCGCCGTTCCGGCCGGGATGCTGGTGCGGAAGAAGGGAATCCACCGGTCGTCGGTGATCTCCCGGGCCATATAGTCCGGGGGAATGGCGTCGGCGTAAGCCGCCCGCCAGCCCAGGGCGTGGATGCGGGACATGAGGGCGAAATGCTCCTCCGTCACCGCGTCAACGAAGCGCACACCCATCAGCACATCTTGGCTCCGGCGGGGATCTTGTCGTCCAGCATGAGCAGGTTCAGCCGCTCCTCCCCCTTCTCGGTGTGGACGGCGGAGATCAGCATGCCGCAGCTCTCCTGGCCCATCATCTTCCGGGGGGGCAGGTTGACAATGGCCATCAGGGTCTTGCCCACCAGCTCCTCAGGCTTGTAGAACTGGGCGATGCCGGACAGGATCTGACGATCCACGCCGGTGCCGTCGTCCAGGGTGAACTTCAGCAGCTTGTTGGACTTCTTCACATTCTCGCATGCCTTCACCTTCACCGCCCGGAAGTCGGACTTGCAGAAGGTGTCGAAGTCCACCTTCTCCTCCAGCTGGGGCTCCAGCTCCAGGTCGGGCAGGGCGGCCTTCTTGGCGGCGGCAGCGGCCTCCTCCAGAGCCTGAAGGGCCTTCTCCAGATCCACACGGGGGAACAGGTTCTCGCCCTTGGTGGGGGCGGCGGTGTCGCTGAGGCTGCCCCACTGGCCGGCGCTGTCCCAGGTGCGGCAGCTGTCATCGGCGCCGATCTGGGCGAAGAGCTTGTCCATGCTGTCGGGCATGAAGGGGATCAGGAGCACCGCGCAGATGCGGGTGGTCTCCAGCAGGTTATACATCACGTGGGCCAGGCGCTTGCCGTTGGCCTCCATATCCTTGGCCAGGGCCCAGGGGGCGTTCTCGTCAATATACTTGTTGGCCCGCTGAATGACCTTGAACACCTCGTCCAGGGCCTTGTGGGGGGCGAAGGACTCCATGGCGGCCTCGTACTTCTCCCGCAGGCCGGCGGCCATCTCCTTCAGCTCGGTGTCGAAGGGCTCGGGCTTGTCCCAGTCCCGGCAGCCGGCGGGCAGCTGACCGCCGAAATACTTGCCCACCATGGCGGTGGTGCGGCTGACCAGGTTGCCCAGGTCGTTGGCCAGGTCGGTGTTGATGGTCTGGATCAGCAGCTCGTTGGAGAAGTTGCCGTCGGAGCCGAAGGGGAAGGTACGCATCAGGAAGAAGCGCAGGGCGTCCACCCCGAACATCTCCGCCAGGATATAGGGATCCACCACGTTGCCCTTGGACTTGGACATCTTGCCGCCGTCCAGCAGCAGCCAGCCGTGGCCGAACACCTTCTTGGGCAGGGGCTCACCCAGGCTCATGAGCATGGCGGGCCAGATGATGGAGTGGAAGCGGACGATCTCCTTGCCCACGATATGCACATCGGCGGGCCAGAAGGTCTCATAGTCGTCGTACTTGTCGTTGCAGTAGCCCAGGGCGGTGATATAGTTGCTCAAAGCGTCCACCCAGACGTAGACCACATGGCCGGGATCAAAGTCCACCGGCACGCCCCAGGTGAAGCTGGTGCGGGAGACGCACAGATCCTCCAGGCCGGGCTTGATGAAGTTGTTCACCATCTCGTTGACCCGGCTGCGGGGCTCCAGGAAGTCGGTGTCCTCCAGCAGGTGCTGGATGCGGTCGGCATACTTGGACAGCTTGAAGAAGTAGGCCTCCTCCTCCGCGTCCTGCACCTCCCGGCCGCAGTCGGGGCACTTGCCGTCCACCAGCTGGCTCTCCGTCCAGAAGGACTCGCAGGGCTTGCAGTACTTGCCCACGTACTTGCCCTTGTAGATGTCCCCGTTGTCATAGAGCTTCTTGAAAATCTTCTGAATGGCGGCCACGTGATAGTCGTCGGTGGTGCGGATGAACCGGTCGTTGGAGATGTTCATCAGCTTCCACAGATCCAGCACGCCCCGGGGACCGCAGACGATCTTGTCCACAAACTCCTGGGGGGTGACGCCGGCCTCCTTGGCCTTGTCCTCGATCTTCTGGCCGTGCTCGTCGGTGCCGGTGAGGAACATGACGTCGCAGCCGATCAGCCGCTTATACCGGGCGATGGCGTCGGTGGCCACGGTGCAGTAGGTGTGGCCGATGTGCAGCTTGTCGCTGGGGTAGTAGATGGGGGTGGTAATATAATATTTCTTCACGGGTGATTCCTCCCAAATATGGAAATTACGCTTTCAGACGGGTGGGGGCCGTCCCCCAGGACAAAGCGGCCAGACCGGCCAGGGCGGTGACGGTGAGGGCCAGGGTAAACAGGATCTGGAACAGAGTCAGGCCGTCCCCCAGGGAGGCCAGGCCCAGAGCCGGGCCCATGGTGGAAAAGAACCGCACGGCCGGAAGGTTGGTCCGGTCAAAGTAGCAGGCGCTTTGGAAATACAGGGCCAGCAGCAGGGCGGCCGACGCCAGGATGGGCAGATAGACCGCCGTCAGATCGGCGCTGACGGAGTGCTCCTGATAGACGGAGATCAGCCAGGGCAAAGCGGCGTAGGCCGGCAGGGTGCTCCAGTTCCGGGTGACGGACGCCTCCGTCAGGCGGCCGTTGTTCCGCCCGGTAATCAGCGCCCCCATTCCGCCCGCCAGGCACAGGGCCAGGGTAATCCCCTGGGCGATGGGCATAGGGGCCGGGGTGGCGGAAAACAGCATGGAGGAGCGCCACAGCTGGATCTTGTCCCTCAGCTCCGGCACGCCCACGGCGGCGGCGAAGAAAAACAGGCAGGCTCCGGCGATCATCAGCCCCAGGTACCATTTACCGGAGCAGTGGAAGGGGAACCGGTCCCCGGACGCCTTTCCCTCCGTCACGCTGATGACCAGCACCACGGCGGCCAGGGCCGCCAGGAACACCAGCAACGCCACGGAGATGGGACTGCCGGGATCCATCAGCTGGGTGGTGGGATCATAGGCCAGGTTCCGCTGCCACAGGCGCAGAGCCAGCCCGGCCAGTCCGCCGACAAGGGCCAGGAAGGGAAGGAGAATGGATTTCTGACGCAAGGATATGTCCTCCTTTCGCGGCCCGGAAACAGGGCCACAACATGGTATCATACCCTATTTTTTACCGGATTGCAAGCCTTACTCCCCTTCCTCCTGCCACAGGACGGGGCTGTCCCCGGCCAGGGAGGCCTTCACATCCAGGATCCGCTGGTTGGAAGAGCCCCGGAACCGGAGGGACAGGTTTTTCAGCGCCTCCACAAAGGGGCCGTCCACCAGCACGTCCAGCTCCTCCAGCATGGCCCGGCTGTGCTCCCCTACCTTGCCGGCGGCCAGCTCCTCAAACAGGTAGCCGGTGTAGCACCAGATGTCCTTCTCCGGCCAGGCCGCCCGCACCTGCCGGATGAGATCCAGCACCGCGGCCTGGTTGTCCGGGTGGAAGGGCTCGCCCCCCAGCAGGGACAGGCCCCGGACGTAGGACTTGCCCATGTGCGCCACAATGGCGTCAACCTCCGCCTGGGTAAAGGGATGGCCGTAGGAGAAGTCCCAGGCCTCCGGATTGAAGCAGCCGGGGCAGGCGTGGGTGCAGCCGGAGACAAAAATGGAGACCCGGATGCCCGGGCCGTTGGCCACGTCGATGGGACGGATATCTGCGTAATTCATTGAGAAAACCTCCGATTGTTCAGCATACAAAGGGAAAAGTGGAGAGGCTAAAAAAGAGTGAAGAGTGAAGAGTGGAGAGTGAAGATATCTCAACTCTCCACTCTCCACTCTCAACTCTCAACTCTATTCTTACAGGTGGAGGACCCGGGCCTTGATCTCCTTGGTCTTGCCCACGTTCCAGTAGTTCTCACCCAGGTAACCGCAGGTGCGGCGGGTGACGTTCATCTTGCTCTGGTCGGTGTTGTGGCAGGAGGGGCACTCCCAATGGAAGTCCTCGTTGATCATAATCTCTCCGTCGTAGCCGCAGCACTGGCAGTAGTCGCTCTTGGTGTTGAACTCAGCGTACTGGATGTTGTCATAGATGAACCGGACAACCTCCTTCAGCGCCTCCAGATTGTGGCGCATGTTGGGGATCTCCACATAGGAGATGCAGCCGCCGGTGGAAATCTTCTGGAACTGGCTCTCGAAGGTAAACTTGTCGAAGGCGTCGATCTGCTCCCGGACATCCACGTGGTAGCTGTTGGTGTAGTAACCCTTGTCGGTGACGTCGGGGATGGTGCCAAAGCGCTCCTTGTCGATGCGGGCGAAGCGGTAGCACAGGCTCTCGGCGGGGGTGCCGTACAGGGCGAAGCCGATGTTGGTCTGAGCCTTCCAGTCGTCGCAGGCCTTCCGCAGGCGGTTCATGATCTTCAGGGCAAACTCGGTGCCGCCGGGCTGGGTGTGGCTGACCCCCTTCATGAGCTTGGTGACCTCATACAGGCCGATGTAGCCCAGGGAGATGGAGGAATAGCCGCCGTAGAGCAGGGGCTCGATGGACGCGCCCTTGGGCATACGGGCGATGGCGCCGTACTGCCAGTGAATGGGGGAAGAATCGGACTTCACCTTCTTCAGGGCGTTGTGGCGGCACATGAGGGCGTTGAAGCACAGATCCAGCCGCTCCTCCAGCAGGGCCCAGAACTTCTCCTCGTCGCCCTTGGCCAGGATGCCGATCTGGGGCAGGTTCAGGGAGACCACACCCTGGTTGAACCGGCCTTCAAACTTGTAGTTGCCGTTCTCGTCCTTCCAGGGAGCCAGGAAGGAGCGGCAGCCCATGGGAGAGAACACGTTGCCCTGGTAATTCTCCCGCATCTTCTTGGCGGAGATGTAGTCGGGGTACATCCGCTTGGCGGAGCACTTCACAGCCAGCTCGGTGATGTAGTCGTACTTGCCGCCCTTGAGGCAGTTGTGCTCGTCCAGGACATACACCAGCTTGGGGAAGGCGGGGGTGATGTAAACGCCCTTCTCGTTCTTGATGCCCTCCAGACGCTGGCGGAGCACCTCCTCCACGATCATGGCGTTCTCCTCCAGATAGGGGTCGTCCTCCTGGAGATTGAGGAACAGGGTGACGAAGGGAGACTGACCGTTGGTGGTCATCAGGGTGTTGATCTGATACTGGATGGTCTGCACGCCGGACTTCAGCTCGTCCTTCAGCCGGTCGTTCACCAGCCGCTCCAGGGTGGCCTCGTCCACCTGGCCGGCGCACTCATAGGCGATGTGCTTGCGGAACTTGTCCCGGCTGCGGCGGAGGTACTTGCCCAGATGGCTCATGTCCACGCTCTGGCCGCCGTACTGGTTGGAGGCCACGCAGGCGATAATCTGGGTGGTGACGGTGCAGGCCACCTGGAAGCTCTTGGGGGACTCGATGAGCTTGCCGTTCATCACCGTGCCGTTGTCCAGCATGTCCCCGATGTTGATCAGGCAGCAGTTGAAAATGGGCTGGATGAAATAGTCGGCGTCGTGGAAGTGGATGGCGCCCTCGTCATGGGCCTTGGAAATGTACTCCGGCAGCAGAATCCGCCGGGTCAGATCCCGGCTGACCTCGCCGGCGATGTAGTCCCGCTGGGTGGCGGCGATCATGGTGTTCTTGTTGGAGTTCTCCTCCGCCAGCTCCTGATTCTCGTTGCGCAGCAGGGACAGAATGGACTCGTCGGTGGTGTTGGCCTTGCGCACCAGCGCCCGGTTGTACCGATAGATGATATAGGTCTTGGCCAGATGGAACTTGTTCTCCGCCACCAGGCCCTGCTCCACCATGTCCTGGATGTCCTCCACCAGGAT
>CALXDY010000055.1 GCA_944387225.1 uncultured Oscillospiraceae bacterium
GCCGGTCTTTACCTTCTCCATCTTGCCGATGGCGCCGATGTCGCCGCAGGACAGCTCCTTGACTTCTTCGGCCTTCTTGCCACGCATCACATACAGGCGGCCCAGCTTCTCGGCGCTGCCGGTACGGGAGTCCACCAGGGACAGGTCGGAGGTGACGGTGCCGGACAGCACCTTGATGAAGGAATACTTGCCGTACTGGTCGGAGACGGTCTTGAACACGAAGGCGCAGGGCACGCCGCCGGGAGCCACGGCAAACTCCTCCTTGGTGCCGTCGGGAGCCACGCCCTTACGCATGTTGCCTTCGGCGGGGTTGGGGAACAGTTCGGAGATAAAGTCCATCAGCATCAGGGAGCCCATGGTGTTGACGGCGGAGCCGCACATCACGGGGAACAGGGACAGCTCCCGCACGCCCTGGCGCAGGCCCTGGATCATCTCCACGTAGGAGAAATCCTCGCCGGAGAAGAACTTGTCCATGAACTCCTCGCTGGTCTCAGCCACGGACTCCTTCAAGGCGTCGTTGAACTCGGTGATGACCTCTTCCTTCCCCTCGGGAATGTCGATCTCCACACGCTTGCCGTTCTGCATCTCATAGGCGCGCTTGTTCAGCACGTCGATGATGCCGGTGACCCGCTTGTTCTCGTCCCAGATGGGTACCACCAGGGGAGCGATCTTGTTGCCGAAGCGCTCACGCAGGGCCTCGAAGGTGGCGTTGTAGTCGGAATTCTCCTCATCGGTCTTGGAGATATAGATGAAACGGGGCATATCCCGCTCTTCACAGTACTTCCAGGCCTTCTCCAGGCCCACGGAGATGCCGTCCTTGGCGGAGCAGACGATGATGGCGGCGTCGGCCACGGTGAGGGCCTCCATCACTTCGCCGCTGAAATCAAAACCGCCCGGAGTGTCCAGCACGTTGATCTTACAGCCCTTGTACTCCAGAGGAGCCACAGAGGTGGAGATGGAAATCTGACGCTTGACCTCCTCAGGGTCGTAGTCGCAGACGGTGTTTCCGTCGGCGGCACGTCCCATGCGGTCGATGGCGCCGGTCATGTACAGCAGGCTCTCTGCCAGAGCGGTCTTACCGCTGCCGCCATGTCCCAACAGACAGACATTCCGGATGTTTTGTACAGAATAGCTCATTGTTGATTCCACTCCTTGTGTTGAAACGTATGTGACGCATATGTCCGAAGAAAGCTGTCCGACATATGGTACAATCTGTTGGTTATTATAACGTAACATGCCGGTTCTGGCAACTGTTTTTTTGGTCGTATCATCCCTGTCACCCAGGCGGAAAGCGGGTCCGGAGGATATTTTTTCGTGAAAACTGCACAATTTTGGGGAATATCGTCATTTTCACCAACGGAAACGGGAAAGCAAAAAAATTCACGGACGGTTTCCGGAACCGAAAGATTCCGGGAACCGTTCGTGAGAAAGTCATTCCTCCGGCTGGAGCAGGACCTGGCAGGTGTCGCTCCAGGGCTGGGGCGGGGCGTCCACATGGACGCCGGATTCCTCCAGCGCCTGCAGCAGCTGTTCCAGCTGCTGGGAAGAGATTGAGCACCAGACAATGCCTTCGTCTGCCTGCTCCCATTCCTCCAGGGGCGGGAGCAGATCCGCCGCGGCCTGGGGGAGCTGAGTGAGTACCAGGCGGGTGGTGGTTTCCATTCGAGGGGCAATTCCCACATCCTGGGAGGCTGCCCCGTAGGTGGATGGGACGACGCCCACGCCGGCGTTGGAGCCGGTGGAGGAGGAGCCGTCCTGGCCAAAGGGGAAGCGGTACAGGCCAATACAGAGAACGGCGCAGGCGGCCAGGGCGCCCAGCGCTCGGATCTGGGGCCGCCGCCACAGGGGGATGACCTTGGACGGGGACTGGCGGCGGATCTCATCCATGACCTGGGGGAGCAGCTGGGGGGGAGCCTGGGTTTCACCCTCTTCCCGCAGGGCCTCCGACGCGGCCTGGAGAAGGGCGTAGTCCGCCCGGCAGTCGGGGCACTGCTCCAGGTGGGCCCGGAGCGCATCCTCCTCCTCCCGGGACAACATGCCGTCCAGGGACAGGCTGATGGCCTGACGATATGGTTCACAGGAATTCATTCCGGGTCACCTCCTTTTGTGTTCGCTGGGTTAGACGACGAACCGGGAAAAAGGTTCCCCTTTTGCAGCAGATTTTTCTTCAATGCCTGACGGGCCCGGGCAATCCGGGACTTTACCGTCCCCGGGTCCAGCTCCAGGGCCTGTCCGATCTCCTGATAGCTCATGCCGGACAGTTCCCGCATTACCAGAACCTGCCTGTGGTGGGGAGGCAGCTCCTGCAGGCTCTGCTCTACCGTCTGACGCAGCTCCTTCTGCTCCAGAAGGGCGTGAGGATCACCGGAATGATCCGCCGGCTGGGGCAGGGGTGCCTCCTCATCGTCCAGAGATGGGCCGCCCTCCACGCCCTGGCGCCGCTTTTCCCGGCGGAGAAAGTCCAGGCACACGTTGCTGGTCAGGCGGTAAACCCAGGTGGAGAAGCTGCTGCCGCCCCGGAAGTCCTTCAGCCCCTTCCAGGCCCGGATCATGGCTTCCTGAGACAGATCCATGGCGTCTTCCGGGTTGCCGGCCATGCGGAGGGCGAGGGTGTAGATCCGGTTTTGGTTGTCCTGCATCAGCTGCTCAAAGGCGTCCGGATCCCCCTGTCTGGCCCGCTGAACCAGCGCCTCTTCCGTCATTTCTGCCGCCTCCTTTATGCGTCCCGCAGATCCCGTTTGATGCCCTCGGTGACCCGATAGACGTCGGCCAGGGTGGTGATTTTTACGATCTGCTCCTTATAATATCCTGCATGGGGTACGCCCTTCAGATACCAGGCGTAGTGGCGCCGGGCCTCCAGGCAGGCGATTTTCTCGCCCTTGTTGGCGGCGGCCAGCTCAAACTGCCGCACCGCTGTGTCGCACCGCTGGGCCAGGGGCGGCATGGGGGGAATCTCCCGGCCCTCCAGGGCGGCCTTGCACTGGGCAAACAGCCAGGGATTGCCGAAAATACCCCGGCCGATCATGGCCATGTCCGCCCCGGTGTATTTCAGAATCCGGGGGGCATCGGTGGGCTTGAACACATCGCCGTTGGCGATGACGGGGATGGATACCGCCTTCTTGACCTCCCGGATCCAGTCCCAGTTGGCCGTGCCGGCATACATCTGGGTGCGGGTGCGGCCATGCACCGCCACGGCGGCCACCCCAGCCTGCTCCATGGCCCGGGCAAACTCCACGCAGTTGATGGAGCCCTTGTCCCAGCCAAGGCGGAACTTCACCGTCACCGGGCAGCCCGCCCCCCGGATGACCGCCTCGGCCACCTTCACCGCCAGGTCGGGGTTCCGCATCAGGCCGGAGCCGTCCCCGGAGTTGGCCACCTTGGGCACCGGGCAGCCCATGTTGATGTCAATGAGATCGGCGCCGGACACCTGGTGGGCGATGGCAGCCGCCTCCTGCATGCATACCGGG
>CALXDY010000056.1 GCA_944387225.1 uncultured Oscillospiraceae bacterium
TGCTGGGGGTCAAACACCCGGCTCAGACCGTCGGCGTTGGGAATCAGATTGGTGAAGGCGTACAGGTGGATGAGATAGCCCGCTATCAGGCAGCTCAGGGCCGCCGTCCACTGGACGGGGGACAGCCGCCGGGCCAGCCGGGCGGCGGATTGGTCAAGAGACATCATGCAGATTCCTCCGGATTGTTCATTTCCTGGTCACAGGGCAGGGACGAAGTAGCCGTCCCGGTTCTCCTCCTCGATCACCGTGCCCGCCAGCCGTCCATCCTCCGTCCACACCCGGAAGCAGTGATCCTCCAGATCCTCCAGGGTGACGGGCAGGATGTCTTCCCCATCGAAACAGAACAGCAGGTCAAAGGTGTCCGGGCGGTTGACCTCACAGTTCCAGTTCTGATACATGGGCTCGTTGGGCAGCGGGGTGACGGTGGGCAGCACCCGCCCTGTGATGGCGGTGAGCAGGCCGGTAAAGGACCAGTCGCTCTGGGTGCAGCCCTGGATGTGACCGTGGTAGTAATAGTTCTGCTCCGGCAGATAGGTGGCCTGGATGTTCAGGATACCCACCCGCTGGCCTGGGGCCACGTTCTCCCGTTCCAGGCCGTCGGCCACAATCCCGGCGACGCGCTGGTCGGCGAAGTAGGTGGCCCGGTAATCCGCCGTCTCCGACAGGGAGGCCACGGAACATACCAGGGCAGCGCAGGCCGCCAGAACAGGCAGCCCCCGGCGTAGGGTACCTCGAAAAACCAGCCCCGCCAGCGCGTCGGCCACCAGGGCCACACCGGCAAAGGAGGTCACCGTGCTCCGCAGGGAAAACCAGGGGTTGTCCAGTACAAAGAAGGGCGTCAGCGGCGCCACCGTCAGGATCAGGCCCAAAAACAGGGCCAGGATCAGCCGGGAAACGGGGGCTGTGCCCTGCCACCGGGTCTCCCCCACCGGATCGGGACGGCTCACCGTCCAAAGCCGCCAGAAGCCCAGGCACAAAGCGGCCGTCACCGCCAGCCACAGCCACAGGCCGTTCTCTACTATCATAGCCCAGCCACGGGGCAGGCCCCGGACCAGGGTGTACCACCCGGCCTCGGGAAAGGCCCGGCGGATCTGCTCCAGCACCTGGGGCAGGAAGGTGTCCCAATAGTAGGTGCTGCCCGGCTTGGGCAGCATCAGCTGGGAGCGGGAGGCGTAGGGATAGGCGGCGGACATCAGTCTGAGAAACGCAAAGTACAGCACCATGGCTGCCGGCGACCACAGGGCCAGCAACGCCCGCCGGGGCCGCTTCCGGCACTCCAGCAGGCCCATGCCCATCACCAGAGTGACGGACAGCACACCGCTTTGTTCATAGAAGCCGAAGGGGAGCAGCAGCACCGGCATGCAGGCCGCCGCCCAGTACCACTTGCCGGTGTCCAGCCACCGGGCGAACAGCCACGCCCCCAGGCAGGCGAAAAACAGGCCGCCCACCACACGGGTGGAGGCGGACATCCAGTACAGGCCCTCCATGCCAAGAGGCAGCAGAGCCATCACCACCGGGAATACCGGACCCACCGGCACATACCGGGCGGCAAGCCGACCCATCAGCACCACACAGGCGGCGTACAGACCGCTGACCAGCGCCACACCTACAATCATCACCGGCCACAGGGGCGCCCAAACAAAGTAGTCGGCGATTCCCGCCAGGGGCCGGGCAGACAGCAGACCCACCACCTGGCACAGCACAGGGAAGGACACGCTGCGGGAATAGTTGAGGTACTGGATGTAGTCGTCCATTTGGGGCCAGTACCGAGGCCCGAAGGCCACGTACCGGATCATCACCAGGGCGAAGATCAACGCCCACAGGATCAGCGCCCTCCGCCGGGAGGGAGATGTGGGAAGCGACAACATCATAACAGTCTCCTTTCACGGAAACGTCCATTCTGTTCCAGTTTAGCATTTTTTCCCCCCCGATTCAACCCCCCTACTTTCTTGAAAGAAAGTAGGCAAAGAACTTTGCCGGAAAGCTGCGCTTTCCTTCTCGCCGCCTAAGGATTGGGAGCATGTTTCCCAAACCAGCACGAAAGAAAGTGCTTCCGCATTTTCCTCCCCCCTGCACAAAACCGGCGCTGCTTGCGCTCCCTACTTTCTTGAAAGAAAGTGGGCAAAGAACTTCCTGCGAAACTCCGTTTCGCCTCGCTCCGCCTGGGATTTGGATTTGGTTCCGTACTCCAGCACGAAAGAAAGTGCTTCCGCATTTTCCTCCCCCCCTGCACAATCCGGCGCTGCTTGCGCTTCTTCCCTTTGATGGCAGAAATATTCATCAAGGAAGCAGCCCGGCGGATTTTTGCCCTAGAAGAAGAATCCTAAGGTGACATAAAAAAGAGCGCCTGGGAGGCGCGGGCGGGAGAAGAGCCGGACAACACAGCTAAGCCGCCCCGCCGGGGAAATTTGCTTCAGAGTCCTTGGATAAGCCCCGGTACAGACTTGTTCAACCACCCGTGGGGGCCCGGGGGGAGAGCGGGGATATGGACCTGGGCCAACGGCCCAGTCCATCTGCTCCCCGCGGACCCCCGGCGGTCTTTTGGTTTCTTTTCTCCCGCTGAGAAAAGAAACCCGCCCGCAGGCGGCACCTCTTTTCTTGTAAGAAAGCGGGACAAAGAACTTCCTGCGAAACTGCGTTTCGCCCGCGCCGCATTAGGAAAGAGTGAAGAGTGGAGAGTGAAGAGTGGAGATTTCCTCGCCGCCATCCCGGAACAAAGGAAAATTCAGGCAAAAAAATCCCACGCAAGAGAGACTGGCTCTCCTGCGTGAGTGTTTGCCATATTCTCTTTCGTGCTGGGGTGCGGAACCAAAT
>CALXDY010000057.1 GCA_944387225.1 uncultured Oscillospiraceae bacterium
CCTTGTGGCTGCCGCCGTTGAGGCCGGGGCCGCCGGTGAACAGGCCGTAGCCGTAGGACACCTGGCACACGTCCTCGTTGGTGCCGCCGGCGGCCACAATGGCCCGGGCGCAGCAGTCCTCCCACAGATCGATATCATGCTGGGTGTAGAATGCTACTACCCGCTTGCCGGTGGTGCCGGAGGTGGACTGGATGCGGACGCAGTCCTTCAGGGGCTTGGCCAGCAGGCCGTAGGGATAGGCGTCCCGCAGGTCGGCCTTGGTGACAAAGGGCAGCTTGTGCAGGTCGGCAGTGGACTTGATGTCGTCGGGGGTCAGGCCCTTTTCCTCCATCTTCTTCCGGTAGTAGGGCACGTTGTCCCAAACGTGCCGCACCTGCTTGACCAGGCGCTCATCCTGCCAGGCCTTGATTTGCTCCTGGGAGGCACATTCGATCTCCGGCTGGTAATATCGTTCCATGGGTATCAGTCCTTTCGGTATATTTCTCCTTATCTCCTCATAGCGGGGGTTGCGCGAGTGGTTCAGATGCCTGAATGCTCAGGCGTTTTTGCCCAACTGGAAGGCTTTCTTGTTCAGCTCCAGGAATTTGGGGGGCACCATGGCCTCCAGGGAGGCCTGCCATGCCTCATCGGGCAGGTCGAAGTAGTGGGACAGGCGGCCCATGAGCACAATGTTCACCGCCTTGCTGCTGCCTGCCTCCTCAGCCAGAGCCAGGCAGTCCAGAGCGTCCACCTTGGCTCCCGTGGCCCGCATCTTGGCCACCAGCTCCTGGGGATACTGGGCGGCGCCGGTGATAACGGGCATGGGGTCAATCTGCTGGGTGGAGGTGACGATCTGTCCGCCGGGCTTCAGATACTCCAGCCACCGGGCGGCCTCCAGCACCTCGAAGGAGACGATGTAGTCCGCTTCACCCTTGTCAATCACCGGGGAGTTGACCCGGTTGCCGTAACGCACATAGGTGACCACACTGCCGCCCCGCTGGGACATGCCATGGACCTCGGATACCTTCACGTCGTAGCCCTGCTCCATCAGCAGATGGCCCAGCAGCTTGCTGGCCAGCAGGGAGCCTTGGCCGCCCACGCCAACAATCATAATATTCTTCGTTTCCATGCCTTAACCCTCCTTGCCGGTGCTCTCAAAGGCGTCCACAGGACAAAGCTGCTCACACACGCCGCAGCCCACGCACAGGGTGCTGTCCACATGGGCCTTGCCCTCCTTGATGGAGATGGCGGGGCAGCCGATCTTCATGCAGCTCTTGCAGCCGATACACTTGGACGTATCCACCGCCAGGGGCGCCTTGTGCTTGACGTACTTCAACAGGGCGCAGGGACGGCGGGAAATGATGACGGAGGGCTCCGCGGCGGCCAGCTCCTCCTTCACCGCCTGGTCACAGGCCTTCAGGTCGTAGGGATCCACCACACGCACCCGGTTGAAGCCCATGGCCCGGCAAAGGGCCTCCAGGTCGATCTTTCCGGCGGGATCCCCCTTGATGTTGTAGCCGGTGGTGGGGTTCTGCTGGTGGCCGGTCATGCCGGTGATGGAGTTATCCAGAATGATGACGGTGGAGTTGGACTGGTTGTAGGCGATGTTGGCCAGGCCCGTCATGCCGGAGTGCATGAAGGTGGAGTCACCGATGACGGCCACCGTCTTGCCCTCGCTCTCCTCGCCCAGAGCCTTGTTGAAGCCGTGGATGCCGCTGATGGAGCCGCCCATGCACAGGGTCATGTCCATGGCGGACAGGGGAGCCACTGCACCCAGGGTGTAGCAGCCGATGTCGCCCATCACGGTGCACTTGTTCTTGTTCAGGGTGTAGAACAGGCCGCGGTGGGGGCAGCCGGCACACATGACGGGGGGACGGGGCGGAATGGCGTCGTCCAGAGCGGCGCCGCGATGGACGGTTCCGCCCAGCTTCTCGGCCACTAGGTTCTGGGAGAACTCATCCTCCAGGGGCAGGACGTTCTTTCCGGTGACCTTCAGGCCCAGGCGGCGGCAGTGGTTCTCGATGATGGGGTCCAGCTCCTCCACCACCACCAGATGGTCCACATGGGAGGCAAAGTCCAGAATCAGCTTGACGGGCAGAGGATTGATCATGCCCAGCTTCAGCACGGACACCGTGTCTCCGAAGACCTCCTTCACATACTGGTAGGAGGTGCTGGAGGTGATGATGCCCATCTCCGTGCCGCCCATCTCCACCCGGTTGAGGTCGGTCTCCTCCGCCAGCTGGATCAGCTTGCGGGTGCGCTCCTCCACGAAGGGGTGGCGGCGCTTGGCGTTGCCAGGCATCATGACGTACTTGGCGATGTTCTTCTCATAGGGCTTTTTGGGGGGCTCCACCCGATCCTGAATCTCCACAATGGACTGGGAGTGAGCCACACGGGTGCACATCTTCAGCAGCACCGGGGTGTCGTACTCCTCGGAAATCTCGTAAGCCCGCTTGGTGAACTCCTTGGCCTCGGCGGAGTCGGAGGGCTCCAGCATGGGCAGCTTGGCCGCGATGGCGTAGTTGCGGGAATCCTGCTCGTTCTGAGAGGAGTGCATCCCCGCGTCATCGGCCACGGCAATGACCAGGCCGGCGTTTACACCGGTGTAGGACATGGTGAACAGGGGATCGGCGGCCACGTTCAGGCCTACATGCTTCATACCGCAGAAGGAACGCTTGCCCGCCAGGCAGGCGCCGAAGGCCACCTCCATGGCCACCTTCTCATTGGGGGCCCACTCGCAGTAGATGTCATCAAAACGGGCGGCCTCCTCAGTGATTTCGGTGCTGGGGGTGCCGGGATAGCTGGACGCCACGGCGCATCCCGCTTCATACAGTCCCCGGGCAACGGCTGCGTTGCCCAGCATCAATTGCTTCTTCATAGTCTCTCCCTACTTTCTGGAATTTCCTTCCGGCACAGCCGGATTTGTCTGTTTATGCCTGCTCCGGGTTTCCGTCGGGCTTTGCCAGCCCCTCCCGGAGGATGATGTCCTGTACCACGCCTCCGGCTCCGTTTTCCAGCATGGACCGGCGCACCCGGCTGATGGTGGCGCTGCTGGCTCCGGTTTTCTCCAGAATATCCAGATAGACCAGACCCTGCTGGAGATAAACCGCCACATCAAACCGCTGCTCCATGGACTGCAGCTCGGTGGGGGTGCACAGATCTTCAAAGAACCGGCGGCACTCCTCCAGATCCTTCAGCTTGAGAATGGTCTCATACAGTGCCAGGCTGCGGGTACGCTTTTCGTTTTTTGCCATGGTACCACTCCTCATCTCTGCCCCAGAGGGACAATTCATTCCCTTAAAGCGTAGCACATAAAAGCACAAAGGTAAAGAGTGAATCCGGCGGCGGGGATGGGGAGCTAGCTTGAAAAAAGGTACAAAAAAACTCTGGGGGTCAGATTGACCACCAGAGGACGGGGCGCCTGCCCCGTGGTACCACCTCTATTCGCCGCTCCCTCGCGGGGGCGGCCTCACCGGGTGTCCCATAACACCCTGCCTCTGTAACGGGAGGCCCCGTTCCGCTCTACTAAGCCCAAAGGCCGTTGTTCGGACTGCTCAGGAGATGAACCTTCACACGCAGCGCCGCGTCCCTCGCACCGACCGGGAACTCTCTGTCCGGCTGACTCTGCGTCCTACCTGTCTCCATCATCGCTTTTATGGAAAGCATTATACACCATGATGGATGATTGTCAAGCAAAATCTTTCCACCTGCCGTCCTTTGCCGGCGGGGGACGCCCCCCTTGACAAACAGGAAAAAATTCGGTATGATACTTCAACAGTTTAAAGCAAAAATCGAGGGTATAACAGCCCTCGGTCTTGAAAGGGATGGAAGAACATGCCGATAACCGATCTGTTGGAGCGCAACAGCAAGCTGTACGGGGAGGAGATCGCCCTGGTGGAGATTAACCCCGAGGTGCAGGAGCCGCAGCGGGTTACCTGGAAGGAATACGAACTGATTCAGCCCACCGCCGCCGCCCCCTACCGCCGGGAGATCACCTGGTCGGTCTTTGATGAGAAGGCCAACCGGGTGGCCAACATGCTCCTTGGCCGGGGCATCCGCAAGGGCCAGAAGGTGGCCATCCTGCTGATGAACTGCCTGGAGTGGCTACCCATTTATTTCGGGATCCTGAAGGCCGGCGCAGTTGCTGTGCCCCTGAATTTCCGCTATACCGCCGACGAGATCGACTACTGTCTGAAGCTGGCGGATGTGGATGTGCTGTTCTTCGGACCGGAGTTTATCGGCCGGGTGGAGACCATTGTTCCCAAGATTTCCAACAAGCTGCTGCTGCTGTTCGTGGGAGACACCAGCCCCTCCTTTGCCGAGGACTATCACCGTGCCACCGCCAACTGCTCCAGCATGGCCCCCAAGGTATTGGTGGATGACGAGGACGACGCGGCCATCTACTACTCCTCCGGCACCACCGGATTCCCCAAGGCCATTCTCCTGCGCCACGCCGCTCTGCTCCAGTCCGCCCGGATGGCGGCCATCCACCATGAGACCACCCACGAGGACGTGTTCCTGTGCATCCCGCCTCTGTACCACACCGGGGCAAAGATGCACTGGTTCGGCTCTCTGTTTACCGGCAGCCGGGCGGTGCTGCTGAAGGGCAACTCCCCCAAAGCCATTTTGGAGGCGGTTTCCAGCGAGCTGTGCACCATTGTGTGGCTGTTGGTGCCCTGGTGCCAGGACATCCTTGCGGCCCTGGATCGGGGAGATTTGAAGCCGGACGATTTCCGGCTCAGCCAGTGGCGGCTGATGCACATCGGCGCCCAGCCCGTTCCCCCCTCCCTGATCAAGCATTGGATGAGCTATTTCCCTCACCACAAATACGACACCAACTACGGCCTGTCCGAATCCACCGGCCCGGGCTGTGTCCATCTGGGGATGGACCATATCAAGAAGGTGGGCGCCATCGGCGTCCCCGGCTACGGCTGGAAGGTAAAGGTGGTGGACGAGCAGGATCAGCCTGTGCCTCAGGGCCAGGTGGGTGAGCTGTGCGTCAAGGGCCCCGGGGTGATGAACTGTTACTACCACGATCCGGAGGCCACCGCTGCGGTATTGAAGGACGGGTGGCTCCACACCGGAGATATGGCCCGTCAGGATGAGGACGGGTTCTACTTCCTGGTGGACCGGAAGAAGGACGTGATCATTTCCGGCGGCGAGAACCTGTACCCCGTTCAGATCGAGGATTTCCTGTCTGCCTATCCCAAGGTGCATGATGTGGCGGTGATCGGCCTGCCGGACAAGCGTCTGGGCGAGATCGCCGCGGCCATCATTCAGGTCAAGGACGGGATGAACTGCACGGAAAGCGAAATCAACCAGTTCTGCACGGAACTGCCCCGGTACAAGCGGCCCCGGAAGATCATCTTCGCTCCTGTTCCCCGCAACCCAACCGGCAAGATCGAAAAGCCCAAGCTCCGGGAGAAGTACTGCGGCGTCCGTCTGGTGGAGGCTCAGAACAAGGCCTGATCATGCCCCATCTGCTGGCAGAGACCAAAACAACCTGCAATTGAACTCTTAAAAAATACCCTCTGTATCGGGAATGCTCCCGTACAGGGGGTATTTTTTCCGTGGAAACGCCGGGGAAAAGGAATGGACTGGAATATTTTTTTTCTTGGGGAGCCATTCTAAAAGCCAGGAGAGGAGAGGGTGCCGGTGGCGTTGTTTCAGTCCGGATCCGCCGGGGGGAGTCCCCATCCCCGGAAGGTCCCGAAATTTCCCCAACCGCTGTCCCGGGAGAATCTGGCCTGGGTGTTTGAGGGATGCGCCGACTATATGGAGCGGGAGGTGCGTGTCTGCGGGGAGCAGAATCAAAGGGTGACGGTGTGTTATCTGCTGGGGATGACCCGGAACGAGCGGCTGAACGACTACGTGCTCCGCCCTCTGGCCCAGGACGACGGTCTGAGCGGGGCTCAGGGGGATGAACTGCTGCGGCGGCTGGAATACGGGGCTCTTTATAATATGGCGGCTGCCCGCCGTACAGAGCTGGATCAGGTGGTGGACGACCTGATTATGGGCAGCTGCGCCATTTTCCTGGAGGGGGTGGAGGATGTCCTTACCCTCCCTGTGGTGACGGAGGAAAAGCGTTCCGTGGGGGAGCCGGAGAACGAGCCGGCGCTGAAAGGGGTGCGGGAATCCTTCGTGGAGTCTATCCGCACTAACACCTCCATGATCCGCCGCCATCTGAAGGCCCCGGATTTGAAAATCCAGGAGGAAATTGTGGGCAGGCAGTCCCGCACCCAGGTGGATGTGCTCTATTTGGACGGAATCGCCGATCCGGAGCTGGTGGCCCGGGTGCGGAAGCGTCTGGAGGAGATCGATATTGACGGGGTGGAGGCGGCGGGGAATCTGGAGGAGTATCTCACCGACCACCTGAACACCCCATTTCCCACCATGCCCTATACCCAGCGGCCTGACCGGTTCTGTCAGGCCCTGCTGGAGGGTCGGGTATGCATCCTGGCTGACGGCCTGCCCATGGGATGGATGCTTCCGGGCACCATCGACCAGTTTTTCAAAACCGGCCAGGACCGGGCCTTTCATTGGATGACCGCCAGTGCCCTGAATGCGATCCGCTGGTTCTGCGTGCTGGTCACCCTGCTGCTGCCCGGGCTGTATATCGCCGTGGTGACCTTCCACCCGGAGGCCATTCCCTTAAAGCTGGCCCTGTCCATTGTGGCGGCCAAGCAGGAGGTGCCCTTTTCTACTATCTTTGAGGTGCTGATCATGCTGGTGGCCTTTGAGGTGCTGCAGGAGGCGGGGCTGCGCCTGCCCAGTCCCATCGGCGCCACGGTGTCCATTCTGGGCGGGCTAGTGGTGGGAAATGCGGCTGTGGAGGCCCACATTGTGTCCCCGGCGGTTCTGATTGCGGTGGCCATCGCCGGGGTGGCGGGCTATACCATGCCCTCCCAGGATTTCGCCGGGGCACTGCGCCTGTGGCGGTTCCTGTTGGCCATTCTCTCCAGTGCGGCGGGGCTGTTCGGCCTGACGGCAGGCTGCGCCGCCCTGATCTACCATCTGGCCAAGCTGGAGACCTTCGGCGTCCCCTATCTGGCTCCGTTTACCACAGGAGCCGGCCATGTGAAGGGACATCCCAACGTGGTGCGCCCGCCCCTGCCCTGGATGAAGTGGCGGGACGGCGCCAATCATACCGAAAATCGGAGGAATCAGCGATGAAAGGAACCTGGGCCGCGGGCATTTTGGCGGCGGCGGTGCTGCTGACCGGATGCGGCGGTGGGCTGCCCCGGGCCAGAGAGATGGGGGAGATGGCCCTGATGCGAACCATGGGCGTGGATGGGAATGGAGAAGGGACCCTGGCGGTGACCGTCTCCACAGGGAAACGGGCCGTAGGCACCCAGGGCGGGACGGCGGCGCCCCTGATCCTGCAGGCGGAGAGCCTATCCCTCAGCGGCGCCTGTCGGGAAATCCAGGGACTGAGCAGCTACCATGTATTTTATGGATATGTGGATCAGATTCTTTTGGGGGAGTCCATGGCCTTGCAGGGGGTGGAGCCGGTGCTGGAATATCTGTCCCGGGATGTGGAGCTGGGACTGGGGGCCCAGATCTGGCTGGTGCGGGACGGCAGCGCCCAAAGTGCCATAGAGTCCGGCGGGGAGAGCGGTGTGGAGGAGCAGCTGTCTATTTTAAGAAAAAGCCGGGAGCTGGGCGTGGGAGGACTGACCCGGACGGCGGAAGAGGTGTTCCAGGATATTTTGGAGCAGGGCGGAACCTATCTTCCGGCCCTGCACTGTGTTCCCAGTGAGCAGGAGGGGGAGGCTTCTCTGCTGGAGTGGGGGTATGGTGTCCTCCGGGAGGATCGCCTGGTGGGCTATTTGGAGGGAGACGGCGCGCGGGGCTTGGAGCTGCTGGCCGGACAGGGGAATGGGGACCTGCTGGAGGTGGAGCTGTCCGACGGGCTTGCGGTGGTGGAGATCGGACAGACCACCACTCAGTTCATCCCTGTTTACCAGCAGCGGGAGTTGAAAGAGATCCATCTGGTCTGCCAGGTCAACGGGGCACTGACCGAGTTTCCGTCCCCTATGGAAGGGGAAGAGGTGAATCGCCTCCGGGAGCTGCTGGATCAGCAGGAGACGCAGAAAATACAGCGGGCGCTGGATCAGCTACGGAGCTGGCGGGTAGACTGTGTGGGGATCGGACATCAGCTCAGTATGGCCGCGCCGGAAGGCTGGCGTTGGATCGAAGAAGATTGGGAGCGGCTGTTTGTCAATGTCCCTATCACCGTCACGGTGCAGGCGACCATCAACAGAACCTATGACGACCTGGGGTGAGGAAGGAGAATCTATGGAGCGGGATTGCATCTCCCACAGTCAATGGCGGGCGATGGTTTGGGCGGGCCTGATGGCCCCCATGGTAGAATTGCTTCCCGGCGTGGCCCTGGCTCAGGCGGGAAAAGGGGCGTGGCTGTCCGTGCTGCTGGCCTGGGTGGGGATGATGGCGGTGGGCGGCTTTTTAAACCCTCGGTGGAGGACGCTGGGGGGGTATGGGAATGCAGTGTGCCGGGCACTGGGGCCTGCCGTGGGGAAAGGCGTGTTGGTGGTCTACCTTCTCTGGGGAGAATGCCTGGCGGCGCTTCGGCTTCGGCTGTGTGCCCAGCGGTTGCTGTCAGCAGGAGAGCGGGATGGTTCCCTCTGGTTCTTTCTGCCTGCCGCGGCTCTGCTGGCGCTCTGGATGGCCCGGGGGAAGCTGACTGCCTTCGCCCGTGCGGCCCAAATCTTTTGGGGCATCCTGCTGACAACTATGGCGGCGGTGCTGCTGCTGTCCCTGTCCCAAATGCGGGGGGAGCTGCTGCTTCCGGTCTGGTGGGACGATGTTCCCGGTATCCTTCTGGCCGTCCCCTCTGTGCTGGGGGTGCTGTGCTACGGCGTATACGGAGGGTTCCTCCTGGGGCGGACGGAGGCAGAGAACCGATGGCGGAGGGAGTGGATCCGGGCGGGCGCATGGATGGGAGGTCTGGTTGTGCTGGGTCAGGTGGTGATCATCGGCAGTCTGGGCGTGGAGCTGGCTGCGCGGCTGAACAGCCCGTTCTTCACCCTGGCCAAAAGCGCCGGCGTGGAGGGTGCGTTCCAACGGGTGGAGAGTGTAGTGGCCGCCGTTTGGACGCTGGCGGATCTGACACTTCTGGTACTGCTGCTCTTTGCCCTGTGGGAGATTGCAGGGAGAATCTTTACCCGGGCCAGACAGAAGGTTGTGGTAACAGGAGCCATCCTGCCCGCTGCCGCCATTGGTATGGCCGCGTTTCCTGATGGATTTACCGCGGAGCAGGCGGGCAGCAGCTGGCTTCTGGTGGGAAACCTGGTGCTTGGACTGGCTGTTCCCATTCTCTTGGCAGGCTTTTTACGGATCAAAGAAAAAAGTTGAAATTTACCCTTGACAAATAGAAAGGTCCATGGTAGTATAAACAAGTCGTCCGCGAGGGCGGCGCGAAAAGGGAGCCAAACAGGCGGACTTGAAAGTGCTTGAAAAAGTTCGAAAAAACTTGAAAAAAGTGCTTGACAAGGATGAAAACCTGTGATAAGATAAGCTCCCGCCGCTGAGAGCGGCGTGTACCTTGTAAATTAAACAACGTGACAAACACGAAAGCACCAGATTTGGATTT
>CALXDY010000058.1 GCA_944387225.1 uncultured Oscillospiraceae bacterium
CAGCTGGAGCAGGGGGATGGACTTCTTGTCCTGGAAGCACAGGGCCTTGGCGCTGACCATCTCCGTACAGGTCAGACCCGCACCCTGCTCCCGGCAGATGGTGCGGAAGGCCACGTCGGTGACCCCGGCCATAGGCGCCAGGGCAAGGGGCGTTTTAATTGCAATTCCTCCGATGGAAACCATGGGCAACCTCCAAACTTGCAGGCGCGGGCACAGGTCGGCCCGCGGCATTCAGGGGTATTCTACCATACTCCCCTTTGGTTGACAAGGCCGGGGGAAGTGGGTAAAATGACAGGAAAGACAGCCGGATCCATCCCGAAAGGAGAGGAGGAACCGGCGGAAGGAAGTGGACACAGATTATGGAACTGACCCCCTTGGAATTGGGCCTGCGGGGCCTGTGCGCCTGCCGGCCCATCCTGGAGCAGGCGCCCGTCCAGGCCGCCCTCCAGCTGCTGGCCGCCTGCCGGGAGCGGGACGGACAAGCCGCTCTGGAGCGGTACGCCCAGATGATTGACGCCCTGTGCGCGGCGGGATTCTCCACCATGGGCGACTGGCTTTGGGATTGGCTGCGGTATACCGACACGGCCTACGGACGGATGGTGGAGCGGGGGGACAGCGACCCCGTGCTGGAGGCTGCTGCCCACCGGGACGTGGAGAACCTGCGCCGCCTGGCTGGTTTGGAGGGGGATGCTGTGGTGGAGGAACTGCGCCGCCTGCTGCCTCCCGACTGTGTGGCGGTGGCGGAGGAGCTGCCCCGGCTGCCCGCGTCCGTCCCCTTCGATTTCCAGAGCTTGACGGACTTTTACCGGAGCCAGGGCTGCGGCCTGTTTGCCCGGTACCGCACCTTCCTGTGGGAAGAGGGAATCCTGGTGCCGGTGGCCGACCCCGACTGCCCCAAGCCGGTGGAGCTGCTGGGTTATGAGAGCCAGCGGCAGCAGGTGCTGGACAACACCATGCTGCTGATGAAGGGCCATCCGGCCAATAACGTGCTCCTCTTCGGCGACGGCGGCACGGGCAAGTCTGCCACGGTCAAGTCCATGCTCTATCTCCCCGGCATGGAGGAGCTGCGGCTCATTGAGCTGCAGAAGGAAAATCTGGTGGGCATGCCCCAGCTGATCCGGGAGCTGGGCCAGCGGCGGCAGAAGTTTATTCTGTTTATTGACGATCTGGCCTTCGACCAGGACGACATGACCTATTCCTCCCTGAAAACCATCCTGGAGGGCGGATTGGAGAAGCGGCCGGTGAACGTGGCCATTTACGCCACCTCCAACCGCCGCCACCTGGTGCGTCAGAACTTCAGCGACCGGGGCAGCGACGAGGTGGATGCTTTTGAGACCATCGCGGAAAAGACCGCTCTGGCCGAGCGGTTCGGCCTGCGGATTCCCTACATGACCATGAATAAGCGGGAATTCCTGGCTCTGGTGGATCACCTGGCGGGGCTGTATGGGGTGGACATGGATCAGGAGCTGCTCCATGCCAAGGCTATGGAGTGGGAGATCCGCCATGCCGGACGTACTCCCAGAGTGGCACGGCAGTTCATCGCTACCCTGGCCCACTGAATCCCGTCAAGCCCGGCGTTTACAACGGGGATGGGACGTGATATGATAAAAAATCAAAGCCCATGGGGCGACACGGGAGGAGGCAGCCGGAATGAGCGGCGGATTTTTCCCCATGATCGGACGGATGCGCTACATCCAGCGTTGGGGCCTGATGCGAAACACCCAGCCGGAGAACATTCAGGAGCACTCCCACATGGTGGCGGTGCTGGCCCACGCTTTGGCGCTGATTGAAAACACCTGGTTTGACGGACAGGTGGATCCGGGTCAGGTCGCGGCGGCTGCGCTGTACCATGACGCGGAGGAGATCATCACCGGCGACCTGCCTACCCCCATCAAGTACCACAGCACCGCCATCCGCTCCGCTTACGGCGATGTGGAGGCGGCCGCCCGCCGGAGGCTGCTGGAGATGCTGCCCCCGCAGCTGCGCCCCGCCTACGAAGAGATTCTGGCCATCCCGGATCCCCATGTGGCGGAGCTGGTGAAAGCGGCGGACAAGCTGTCCGCTTACCTAAAATGTGTGGAGGAAATGAAGGCGGGCAATCTGGAATTCCGTCTGGCCAAAGAGCAGACCTACCGGGCTCTGGCGGACAATCCCCTGCCGGCTTTGCAGTACTTCCTGCGGGAAATGCTGCCGGAGTTTGAACTGACCTTGGACGAACTGCAGCAAGGAGAACCGGGCCAACAGGCCTTAGAAAGAAAGGAATTGTGAAGCTATGAACGCTATCGTTACCGTTATCGGCAAGGATCAGGTGGGTATTACCGCCGCCGTATGCTCCCTGCTGGCCCAGCAGAACATCAATATCCTGGATATCACCCAGACGATTTTGCAGGATTACTTCACCATGGTCATGCTGGTGGATGTGTCCGCCTGCCAGCAGGACATCGGCCAGATCTCCGAGCTGCTGAACAAGGCGGGGGAGGAGCGGGGCCTGTCCATCCGCATCCAGCGGGAGGATATCTTCAACGCCATGCATCGCATTTAAGGGAGGGAAGCGGACGTGCTCAATCAGAAAGAAATCCTTCAGACCATTGAGATGATCGACCAGCAGCATCTGGACGTACGTACCATCACTATGGGCATCTCTCTGCTCTCCTGTGCCCGCAGCGACCCCAAGCAGGCCTGCGACGCCATCTATGACAAGATCACCACCTACGCCGAGAAGCTGGTGTCCACCGGCGAGGAGATCGAGCGGGAGTTCGGCATCCCCATTGTGAACAAGCGCATCTCCGTTACCCCTATCGCCCTGGTGGCCGCCGCCGCGGACACCAAGGACTACACCCCCTTTGCCCACGCCCTGGATCGGGCTGCCAAGACCACCGGGGTTAACTTTATCGGCGGCTTTTCCGCTCTGGTGCAGAAGGGTATGACCGAGGCGGACCGGAACCTGATCCGTTCCATCCCCGAGGCCCTGTCCACCACCGACGTGGTGTGCTCCAGCGTGAATGTGGGCTCCACCAAGGCGGGTATTGATATGGACGCGGTGGCCATGATGGGCCGCACCATTAAGGAGCTGGCCCAGCGCACCGCCGATCAGGGCGGCTTCGGCTGTGCCAAGCTGGTGGTGTTCTGCAACGCTGTGGAGGACAACCCCTTCATGGCCGGCGCCTTCCACGGTGTGGGCGAGCCGGAGCGGGTCATCAACGTGGGCGTCTCCGGCCCCGGCGTGGTGCATCACGCCCTCCAGAGCGTGAAGGGACAGCCCTTCGACGTGGTGGCCGAGACCATCAAAAAGACCGCCTTCCGCATCACCCGGATGGGCCAGCTGGTGGCACAGGAGGCCTCCCGCCGCCTGGACACCCCCTTCGGCATCGTGGACCTGTCCCTGGCCCCCACCCCCGCCATCGGCGACTCCGTGGCCCGGATCCTGGAGGAGATGGGTCTGGAGGTGTGCGGCACCCACGGCACCACCGCCGCGCTGGCTCTGCTCAACGATGCGGTAAAGAAGGGCGGCGTGATGGCCTCTTCCCACGTGGGCGGCCTGTCCGGCGCCTTCATCCCCGTCAGCGAGGACGAGGGTATGATCGCCGCCGCCGCGTCCGGCGCTCTGACCCTGGATAAGCTGGAGGCCATGACCTGTGTCTGCTCCGTGGGCCTGGATATGATCGCCGTCCCTGGAGACACCTCCGCCGAGACCATCTCCGCCATCATCGCCGACGAGGCGGCCATCGGCATGGTCAACTCCAAGACCACCGCCGTCCGTCTGATCCCCGCCCCCGGCAAAAAGGTGGGCGACACGGTGGAGTTCGGCGGCCTGCTGGGCTCCGCGCCCATCCAGCCCGTCCATCCCTTCTCTGCCCAGGACTTTATCGCCCGGGGCGGCCGGATCCCCGCCCCCATGCAGAGCCTGAAAAACTGACGGAAAGACTTGAAATTTCAAGGATTTCCGGAGGAAAAGGCCTTGACAAAAGGGGATGCCCCTGATATAATTCATAAGCCGCTTTGAGCAGGCCCCTAAAGAGCTGTGCCTCTGCCTGTAAGAGCGAGCCCGTAATAAAGGAGTGAAATTCATGCACGCTATCATTGTGACCGGCGGCAAGCAGTACAAGGTGGCCGAGGGCGATACCCTCTTCATCGAGAAGCTGGAGGCCGAGGCCGGCCAGGAGATCGATTTCGATCAGGTTCTGGCTATTCTGGACGGGGACAAGGCTACCTTCGGCGCTCCCGCCGTGGAGGGCGCTTCCGTGTCCGCTACCGTTGTGAAGAACGGCAAGGGTAAGAAGGTCCGCATCTTCAAGTACACCCCCAAGAAGGGTTACCGGAAGCGTCAGGGCCATCGTCAGCCCTACACCAAGGTGCAGATCGGCGCCATCAAGGCCTGATTGATGACCACCGTCACATTCCACACTGAGGGCCGCCGGATCTGCGGGTTTACCGTCCAGGGCCACAGCGGTTATGCCTCAGAGGGAGAAGACATTGTCTGCGCCGCCATTACCAGCGCCGTCCGCCTGACCGAGTGCGCCGTTAACGACGTGCTGGGGCTGGAGGCCTCGGTAAAGGTGAAGCAGAGCGACGCATCCATCACACTCAAGCTCCCCGCCGGGCTGGGACAGACCAATGAGAGCACCTGTCAGACCCTTCTGACGGCGCTGATGGTCCACTTTGTCCAGCTGGCGGAGGAATATCCCCAACATATTACCGTTTTGGAGGTGTAACTTATGCTGAATATCGGTCTGCAGTTTTTCGCCCACAAGAAGGGCGTTGGCTCCACCCGTAACGGCCGTGACTCCGAGGCCAAGCGCCTGGGCGTGAAGCGCGCCGACGGGCAGTTCGTGCTGGCCGGCAACATCCTGGTCCGTCAGCGCGGCACCCACATCCACCCCGGTGTGAACGTGGGCAAGGGCAGCGACGACACCCTGTTCGCTCTGAAGTCCGGCAAGGTGAAGTTCGAGCGCCTGGGCAAGGATCGCAAGCAGGTTTCCATCGTGGAGATCGCCCAGTAATTTGCTGACAGTAAGCCGCAAACGGATCAACGTTTGCGGCTTCTCTGTTCTGTAAGGGAGGATACGGCATGGAGGTTCGGAAATTTGACCAGGGCTATGTTCTGCGCTTGGATCCGGGGGAGGAGATTGTCTCCTGCCTGACCGATCTGGTGAAGCGGGAAGGAATCCGCCTGGGCCTGGTGTCCGCTCTGGGGGCGGCCAACGATGTGACCATCGGGATTTTCGACACGGCGGCAAAGAAGTATTCCGCCTGCCGGTACCAGGGGGATTATGAGATTTCCGCCCTGACGGGTAATGTGACCCGTATGGATGGGGAACCCTATCTCCATCTCCACATCACCATCGGCAACCCGGTGACCGGGGAGGTACACGCCGGACATCTGACCGCCGCCACCATCAGCGCCACTCTGGAGCTGTTTCTCCAGGTGTGGGACGGACAGGTGGGACGGAAGTTCAGCGATACCGTAGGGCTGAATCTGTTGGAGTTTTAACCCGTTATATTTGAGAAAAGGAGGTGGCGGCCATGGCTGCGCCTTTTGTAGACACTGCGAAAATCACCGTCCGCTCCGGCAACGGCGGCAACGGTGTGGTCTCCTTCCATCGGGAGAAGTATGTGGCGGCCGGCGGACCGGATGGCGGCGACGGCGGCCGGGGAGGAAATGTGGTCGTGGTCATTGACGACCATATGTCCACCCTGATGGACTTCCGCTACAAGCGCAAGTATGTGGCGGAAAACGGCATGGATGGCAGCGGCAAGCGCTGCACCGGAAAAAACGGCGCGGATCTGGTGCTTCGGGTGCCCCGGGGCACGGTGATCCGGGACAGCGCCACCGGCGAGATCATCCATGACATGTCCGATGAGGAGCCCTTCATCCTCTGCCGGGGCGGCCGGGGCGGCTGGGGCAACCAGCACTTCGCCACCCCCACCCGCCAGGTGCCCCGCTTTGCCAAGGCGGGCTTCCCTGGAGAGAGCCGGGAGGTGGTGCTGGAGCTGAAGCTGCTGGCGGATGTGGGGCTGGTAGGCTTCCCCAACGTGGGCAAGTCCACCCTGCTCAGCGTGGTCAGCCGGGCCCAGCCCAAGATCGCCAACTACCACTTCACCACCCTGTTCCCCAATCTGGGCGTGGTCTATGTAGAGGAGGGCGTCTCCTTTGTCATGGCCGACATCCCTGGCATTATTGAGGGCGCTGCCGAGGGGGCGGGTCTGGGCCATGATTTCCTGCGGCACATCGACCGCTGCCGCCTGCTGATCCACGTGGTGGATGTGTCGGGCAGCGAGGGCCGGGATCCCGTGGAGGATTTTGAGGCCATCAACGCTGAACTGCGGCAATACTCCCCCCAGCTGGCCAGCCGGAAAATGATTGTGGCCGCTAACAAGGTGGATATTATGGAGGATCCCACCCTGCTGGAAAAGCTCCGCGCCCACGTGGAGGCCCAAGGCATGGAGCTGTTTGAGCTGTCCGCTGCGGCCCATATGGGTACCCGGGAGCTGGTGAAGAAGGCGGCCCAGGAGCTGCAGCAGCTGCCTCCTGTGGCAGTGTACGAGCCCACCTATGTGGAGCGGCCCCCGGAGGTGGATACCACCGGCGAGGTGTCCATTGAGAAGTATGACGACACCTGGGTGGTGGAAGCCCCCTGGCTCCAGCGCCTGATGGGCAGCGTCAACTTCTCCGACTATGAATCCCGGAACTGGTTTGACCGCAACCTCCGTCAGTCCGGCCTGTTTGACAAGCTGGAGGCCATGGGCATCCAGGATGGGGACATCGTGTCCATGTATGACCTGGAATTTGAATATCAGCACTGAAAAAGGGACGAGGCTTCAGCCTCGTCCCTTTTTTGCGCTGTTGTTCGTTACATCCGCTCCACGTCATCCTGCTCCAGGGTTCGGATCCCTCTGGCGTTGAGGGCCGCGGTGGCGGCGTCGGCATCGGCCACACGGAAGATCATGTAGGCGTGGTCGGCGTCCTTGCCGCCCAGGAAGGCGTACATGTACTCAATGTTCACCTTCACGTCAGTGAGTACCTGAAGAACCCGGTTCAGACCGCCGGGCACGTCGGGGATAGCCACGCCCACCACGGGGGTCAGGCTGTGGACGTAGCCGGCCTCCTTCAGCACGGTGGTGGCCTGGTAGAGGTTGTCAACGATGATCCGGACGATGCCGAACTCGTTGGTCTCCGCCAGGGACAGGGCCCGCAGGTCCACCTTGTGCTGGGCCAGTACGCCGGTCAGCCCGTACAGGGCGCCGGGGGTATTTTCCACAAAGACAGAAATCTGCTTGATGCTCATGGTACCGTCCTCCTTTTAAATTTTCCGCTTGTCGATGACGCGCACCGCCTTGCCTTCGCTGCGGACAATGGACTTGGGGGCCACCAGGGTGACCTTGGCGGCCAGACCCAGCATGGAGCGCAGACCGTCCACCAGCTCCTTCTGCCGGCGGTCGATCTCGCCCAGGTTGTCGGTGAACATCTCGGGCGTCATCTCCACCTGGACGTCCAGAGTATCGGTGGACTTGACCCGGTCCACGATGATCTGATAGTTGGCGGGATAGCCATGGTTGAGCAGCACCGTCTCAATCTGGGACGGGAACACGTTGACGCCCCGGATGATGAGCATATCGTCAGAGCGGCCCATGGGCTTGCACATCTTCACATGGGTGCGGCCGCAGGAGCACTTCTCACGGGTGAGCATGCAGATGTCCCGGGTGCGGTACCGCAGCAGGGGGAAGGCCTCCTTGGTGATGGAGGTGAACACCAGCTCGCCCTTGCTGCCCTCAGGCAGCACCTCACCGGTCTCCGGGTCGATGATCTCGGCGATGAAGTGATCCTCGTTGATGTGCATGCCGGACTGGGCGGAGCACTCAAAGGCGACGCCGGGGCCGGACAGCTCCGTCAGGCCGTAGATGTCGTATGCCTTGATACCCAGGGTATTCTGAATGTCCTGGCGCATCTCCTCGCTCCAGGCCTCGGCGCCGAAGATGCCCGCCTTCAGGGG
>CALXDY010000059.1 GCA_944387225.1 uncultured Oscillospiraceae bacterium
CTGCTTCAGCGCCCGCTTGATCCCGTGGGTCACCCGGTAGAACCGGCGTCCCAGCCCGGTACGCCCCATCACTCTGCGGTACCACTGCTTGAAGCTGAGATACCCCGGCCGCATCCGCTGACGGGCCAGATGGTTTGCCACCGCCCCCACATTGGGGGTGATAGACATGCCGTTATCATTCAAAATGACCAGCAGCTGGCCCTTCAACTGGCCGCCGTTGGACAGCCCCTCATAGGCCAGGCCGCCGGTCAGGGCACCGTCACCGATGAGAGCCAGAACCTTGTAATCTTCCTCCAGCACCGCGCGGGCCTGGGCCATACCCACCGCCACCGCCACAGAGTTGGAGGCGTGGCCGGCAATAAAAGCATCGTGGATGCTCTCATTGGGCTTTGGAAACCCGGCGATGCCGCCGTATTGCCGCAGGGTGGACATGACCTCCCGCCGACCGGTGAGCATCTTGTGGACATAGCACTGGTGGCCCACATCAAAAACCAACCGGTCCCGACTGGTATCGAAAACCCGGTGGATGGCCACCGTCAGCTCCACAATACCCAGATTGGAGGCCAGGTGGCCGCCGGTCTGGGAGACGTTCTGCACCAGCTCCTGACGCAGCTGTCCGCACAGCCCGGCCAATTCCTCCTCTGAGCAATTCGCCAGAAGGGGAGCGTAATCCTTCATCTGTTCTTCTCTCTTCAACTCAGATTCCCTCGCTTTATCGGGGCGTAGATCTCCCCGGTACTCCGTGGAAACTAAAACATTGTCACACCCACACCCACAGTCACACCCAGACAGGCGCCCATTACCACCTGCAGCGGGGTATGGCCCAGCAGCTCCTTCAGTCCCTCTTCCACAATGGCCGGGGACACCTGATCCCAGTGGCGCAGGATATGGTTGAGCACCTTGGCCTGTTCACCCGCTGCCCGACGCACGTTGCATGCGTCGTACATCACCACAAGGGCTACCACCACAGCCAAGGCAAACACCGGATCCTCCAGCCCCCGCTGGCTGCCAATGGCCGCTGCAGCAGCACAGACAAAGGCGGAATGGGAGCTTGGCATACCCCCGCTGCCCACCAGCCTGCGCCAGTCAAAGGTGCGGTTCATCACACTATAAAAAATGGTTTTCAACACCTGGGCAATAAACCATGCCAGAATGCCCGCATCCAATGTCAGATTTCCCGTCAAAAAACCGGAGCCAAACATAATACACCGCCTTGTCAGTGGGTGCGCTGGGCCAGCTCATCCGCCAGCCACAGCAAGAATTCGCTGTTCTGGAAGGGAGCCAGGGCCTCTTGGGCTTGATCGGACAGTTCCCGCACCAGTCTGCGGCTTTCCTCCAGCCCCAGTACGGAGACAAAGGTGGCCTTTTCCCTGGCCAGGTCCGATCCCACCGGCTTGCCCAGCTCCCCGTCGGTGCTGGTCACGTCCAGAATATCGTCCTGGATCTGGAAGGCACGGCCCAAACAGCGGGCATACTGTTCCACAGCACGCTCCTGCTCCTCCGTCCCTCCGGCGGCGATGCAGCCCAGACGGGCGGCGGCGGCGATGAGGGCGCCGGTTTTCAGGCTTTGTACCTCCTCCAGCTCCCCTCGGGTCAGTGCTCTGCCCTCCCCCGCCATATCCAGCGTCTGTCCGCCCACCATACCCAGGGCGCCTGCCTCATGAGCCAGGCAGGCCACCGCCCGGGCAATCCGCTCCGGGGGCAGCTTGGCCCCGGCCAGGGCGGAAAAGGCTTCCGTCAGCAGGCCGTCCCCCGCCAAAATGGCGGTGGCCTCTCCATACACCTTGTGGTTGGTGGGCCGGCCCCGGCGCAGGTCGTCGTCGTCCATGGCAGGCAGATCATCATGGATCAGGGAGTAAGTATGAACCATCTCCACACCGCAGGCAAAATCCAGAGCCTGCTCCACCTGCCCGCCGCACATCCGGCAGACCTCCAGCACCAGCACAGGCCGAATCCGTTTCCCCCCGGCCAAAAGGGAGTATTCCATGGCCTCCATCAATCCGGCGTACCGGGGCCCCTGGGCAAACCAACTGCCCAGCCGCTCCTCCACCAGCTTCCGGTCGGCCTCCATGCGGCGGTTCAGCTCCTCCATCACGCGTCCTCCCCCTGGAAGGGCTCGCCCTTGGGCTGCCCGTCCTCTCCCGCGGTCAGCAGGGTCACCCGCTGCTCCGCCTCGTCCAACATGGCTGTGCAGGTCCGTAAAATCCCCGCGCCCTCCTCAAACAGGGCCATGGCCTGATCCAGCGGCGCATCTCCCCGCTCCAGCAGACCGACAATTTCCTCCAAACGGGTCATGGACTGTTCAAAGTTTGGGGTTTGCTTGGCGTCCATAGGAACCTTCCTTTCTCACTTCATGGTTTCCTTCCGTCCGTATTCTCTTCATTCTCAGCCATTTCCACCGATTCAATCCGGCAGGCCGCCCGGCCATCGGACAGCCGCAGCGTGAAGGGCTGGCCCGGTCTTGCCTGGCGGACGGTAGAAAGGACCTCCCCCTCCTCGGTCTGGGCGATGGCGTATCCCCGGCCCAGAACCTTTAGGGGACTCATGGCGTCCAGCGCCGCGGCCAGCCGGGCAAATCGCTGCCGCAGCCTGCCGTCGGCCGCTGTCCATCCGTGCAAAAGGCGGCTGTTCTGGTAATCCAGCAGCTGCCGTTTATCCTGAAAATAGGCCTTGGGGTCGGACATGACCCGTGCCTTTGTCCACCGATCCAGGCGGGCCCGTCCCGTCTGAATCCGCCGCTGCATGGCCTGCTCCATG
>CALXDY010000060.1 GCA_944387225.1 uncultured Oscillospiraceae bacterium
GGACTGCCCCTGGGATTACTGTATAAGGCGGTGAACACCATGGATTCCATGGTGGGCTATCGCAACCAGCGATATCGGTATTTCGGTACAGCGGCGGCCCGCCTGGATGACCTGCTCAATTTGATCCCCGCCCGACTGTCCGGGCTTGTCATGTGCCTGGCGGCAGCCATATTGCCCGGCTGTTCCGGCCCAGGGGCATGGCGGATTTTTTGGCGGGATCGCCTGCGGCACAAATCCCCCAACTCCGCCCATACGGAGGCAGCCTGCGCCGGCGCTTTAGGTGTGCGGCTGGCAGGGGATGGGGTGTATTTCGGACAGGTGGTCAAAAAGCCCTTCATCGGTGACCCCATCCGCCCTGTGGAGCCGGAGGATATCCCCAGGGCCTGCCGCCTGATGTATGTCACGCAAGTGCTCACCCTGCTGCTCCTGCTGGGCGGCGGGGCGGTTTTCATGTTTTGGGAAAGGAGGCCCCTATGAAGCAGGACGCCCACGGCGGAGATATTTACGGCCTGGATCGGATCCCCCTGGACTTTTCCATTAGCCTGAATCCCAGGGGAATGCCCCCGGAAGCGGCCCGGGCGGCCCGGGAGTCCGTAGCCCTGTGCGACCGCTATCCGGATTCCAAATGCCGGGCCCTTACCCGGGCAGCGGCTCGACGGGATGGGGTGCCGGAGGGCTGGATTTTATGGGGAAATGGGGCCTCCGACCTGATCCAGCGGCTGGTTTTTGCTCTGAAGCCATGTAAAGCCATAATCCTTGCCCCAACTTTCTCTCAGTACCGTTCCACCCTGGAACTGGCGGGATGCCGGGTGATGGAGCACCGGTTGAGGCAAGAGGAGGGCTTTGCCGTCACCCGGCAGCTGATGAAGGACATCACCCCTGGGACAGAGCTGGTGCTCCTGTGCGATCCTAACAACCCCACCGGGCAGCTGATGGAGGAGGAAATGCTCCTTCTGATCCTGGAACGGTGCCGGGCGGTTGGGGCGGTGCTGGCAGTGGATCAATGTTTTCTGGAGCTGACCGGGGCCGACCCTCACCGGCTGACCAATGAGCTGGCAGGGGGCGGGCTGTGCCTGATCCGGGCCCTGACCAAAAGCTATGCCATGGCCGGGCTGCGCCTGGGCTATCTGCTGTGTGCCGACTCTGCCCTTTCGGCGGCGGTGGCAGCCCTGGCCCCGCCCTGGCCGGTGTCCATTCCCGCCCAGGCGGCGGGAGAGGCGGCCCTGACCCGCTGTCCCCGGTGGCCGGAGGAGAGTCTGCCCTTGATCCGGGCAGGGCGGGACAGGCTCCGGGCGGGGCTGGAGGAGTTGGGCCTGTGGGTTTGCCTCAGTCAGGCCAACTATATCCTGTTTCACGGCCCGGTGGGGCTGGATGAAGCTCTGCTGCGGCAGGACAACATTCTCCTGCGCTCCTGCGCCAACTTCTCCGGCCTGGGGCCGGACTGGTACCGGGCAGCGGTGCGGGGGACGGAAGAGAATGAATGGCTGCTGGCCGCCCTGGCCCGGCAGCTGGAGGGATGAGACGATGGCAGCAAAAACCATTATGATCCAGGGGACCATGTCCAATGCGGGGAAAAGCGTGCTCACCGCCGGATTATGCCGGATTTTCCGCCAGGACGGATACACGGTAGCCCCGTTCAAGAGCCAGAATATGGCATTGAACAGTTTTATCACCCGGGAGGGCCTGGAGATGGGCCGGGCCCAGGTGATGCAGGCGGAGGCGGCGGGGATCGAGCCTTCGGTGGATATGAACCCCATTCTCCTCAAGCCCACCAGCGATATGGGCAGTCAGGTGATCGTCCAGGGAGAGGTGCAGGGCTGCCAAAGCGCCCGGGACTACTTTGCCAGGAAGCGGACACTGATTCCCAGGATCATGGACAGCTTCAACCGTCTGGCCCGACAGTATGACATTATTGTGATCGAGGGGGCGGGCAGCCCGGCGGAGATCAATTTGAAGGCGGACGATATTGTGAACATGGGTATGGCCCGCCTGGCCCAGGCTCCGGTGCTTCTGGCCGGGGATATTGACCGGGGCGGGGTGTTCGCCTCCCTGTATGGCACGGTGGCTCTGCTGGAACCGGAGGAGCGGGCTATGGTGAAGGGCACCATCATCAATAAGTTTCGGGGTGATGTGGAAATCCTTCGGCCGGGTCTGACCATGCTGGAGGAGCTGACCCAGATTCCGGTGCTGGGGGTGGTGCCCTGGATGGAGGTGGATCTGGACGACGAGGACAGCCTGTCTGAACGGTTCTCTGCCCGGCGTGAGGGAGCGGCGCTGGATGTGGCGGTGATCCGACTGCCGCGGATCTCCAACTTTACCGATTTTCACCCGCTGGAGCGGCACCCGGCCATGGGGGTTCGGTATGTGGATCGCCCCGACCAGCTGGGATTTCCCCACCTGGTTATCCTGCCCGGTACCAAGAATACCATGGCGGACCTGGCCTGGCTGCGGCAAAGCGGGCTGGAGGCCGCCGTCCTCAAGCTGGCCGCCGGAGGTGTGCCAGTAATCGGGGTGTGCGGAGGCTATCAGATGCTGGGCCATACCCTGTCCGACCCGGATGGAGTGGAAGGGGGCGGCCGGATGATTGGAATGGGCTTGCTTTCGGTGGACACGATCTTTCAGAAGGAAAAGACCCGCACCCGATACCAGGGCACGGTCCCGGCTCTGGAGGGACTGTTTGCCCCCCTGTCCGACAGTCCTGCGGAGGGCTACGAAATCCACATGGGGGACAGCGGGGAGGAGGCCTTGTTTACCGCTTCCGGCCACGTGATGGGCACCTACCTCCATGGACTGTTTGACCATCCGGAGATACAGGACCGGCTCACCCGGCTGCTGCTTAGCCGCTGGGGCCTGGAGTGGACGGGGGAGTCGCCTAGGGAGGACGCCATGACCTATAAAAACCGCCAGTACGACTTGCTGGCCCACCAGCTCCGCCGCAGCCTGGATCTGGAACGCATCTATCAAATTCTGGATCAGGGGCTGGACGCCGGGGCGAAATAAGGGGAGGACAGTCTGTCTTTCCTGAATTTTCCCTGAAAATCTTGTGTGGGGAGAAAAAATGTGCTAAAATCAATGGTCAGCGTATAAAATGAAAAAACAATATCCTTGAATGAGGTGTATGATACCATGAAAATTGTGGTGCTGGCGGGCGGACTCAGCCCGGAACGCAATGTATCTCTCTCCTCCGGATCTATGGTGTGCCAGGCCCTGCGGGATCGGGGCCATCAGGTGGCTCTGGTGGACCTGTTCTTCGGCATGGAAGGACGGGAGGGCGACCCCTATCAGGCCCCCATTCCGCCGGCCTACCAGAAGGTCAGCCCCCAGGCTCCCGATCTGGAGCAGGTGCGCTCCAGCCGCAAGGATTCCAGCCCGTCCATGATCGGGCCGGGTGTGGAGGAGCTGTGCCGGGAGGCAGACGTGGTCTATCTGGCCCTCCATGGAGCCTGCGGTGAGGACGGCCGGATCCAGGCCATGCTGGATCTGCTGGGTGTACCCTATACCGGTTCCGGCTGTCTGGCCTCCGCCATCGCCATGGACAAGGATCTGACCAAACGGATGGTGGAGCAGCAGGTGCTCACCCCCCGGTGGGAGACGGTCACCGTCACCCGGGACAATCTGGAGCAGCTGCTGGAGGAAACCCAGCTGCCTGTGGTGGTCAAGCCCATCGCCAGCGGCTCATCCATCGGCGTTACAGTGGCCCACACCCGGGAGGAGCTTCGCCGCGGCCTGGAGGAGAGCGTCCGTCTGGGCGGCCGCACCGTGCTGGAGCAGTACATCAAGGGACGGGAGATCCAGGTGGCCGTGCTCAACGGCAAGGCCCTGCCCTCCATTGAGATTATCCCCCAGGCGGAGTTTTACGACTATGAGAACAAGTACCAGCCCGGAGCTGCCCTGGAGGTCTGCCCCGCCCAGATCCCGCAGGAGTGGGAGCAGGCGGTGGGCCAGGCGGCTTTGAAGGTGTTTGAGCTGGTGGGCCTGTCTGTGTATGCCCGGGCGGACTTCATCGTTACCCCGGACGGCAAGCCCTATTTTCTGGAGATCAACACGCTGCCCGGCATGACCCCCACCAGCCTGGTGCCTCAGGAGGCCGCCGCGGTGGGTATCTCCTACGGGGAACTGTGTCAGATCATTGTGGAATCCTCCCTGCAGGCGAGAAAGGAAGGAGTTTAAGGCCATGGAAGCCATTTCGGTTGGGGAACTGCTCACAGCGGTAAAGGGCACCTTACTGGGGCCCTGGGACGACCTGGACAGCCAGGTATGCCGGGTAGACACGGACAGCCGGAACATTCATCCCGGCTCCCTGTTCATTCCCCTGGTTGGGGACCGGTTTGACGGCCACGCCTATATTAACGCTGCCCTGGACGGGGGCGCTGCGGGCTGTTTTACCGCCCGGGAGCGGGAGAGCTACCGCTCCGATAAGTTCTATATCAAGGTAAACAACACCCAGCGGGCCCTGCGGGATTTGGCGGCCTGGTACAAAAACCGCTTTTCCGTGGCCTGCGTGGGGGTGACCGGCAGCGTGGGCAAAACCACCGCCAAGGATATGATTGCCGCCGTGCTGGGCGTAAAGTATACCGTTTTGAAGACGGAGGGCAATTTAAACAACAATATCGGCTTGCCTCTGACGCTGCTGCGCCTGGATCGCAGCCATCAGGTCGCCGTGCTGGAGATGGGAATGGACCGTCCCGGCGAGATCGACTACCTGGGCGACATTGTCCGCCCGGAGGTGGGTGTCATCACCAACATTGGCGACGCCCACATTGAGCGTCTGGGCAGCCGGGAGAACATTTTTAAGGCCAAGTGCGAGCTACTGCCCCACATTCGGAAGGAAAACGGGTTGGTGGTACTCAACGGGGACGATCCCATGCTGGCCACCCTCCGGGGGAACACCCCGGTCCCCGCTGTGTTCTGCGGCACAGGGGAGGAGCTGGATTATCAGGCCCTGGTGACCGGCGGAGACGGCGTGGGCCACATCCACTGCCAGGTGCATACCCCCGCCGCCTCCGGGGAACTGCAGATCCCCGCCCTGGGAGAGCACATGGTGTATCCTACCCTGATTGCCGCCGCGGTAGGAGAGCATTTTGGCCTGACCTGGGAGGAGATTCGTACAGGCGTCTCCCGTTTTGTGCCTACCCGGATGCGGATGAATGTGGTGCAGCGGGCCGACGGGATCACCATTCTGGACGACACCTACAACGCCAATCCCCAATCCATGCGTGCCGCCATCCAGGTGTTGGCCGATGCTCCCAGTACCCGGAAAATTGCCGTTTTGGGGGACATGTTTGAGCTGGGTCCCTATGCTCCCGCCCTTCACGGCGGTGTGGGGGAGTATCTGGGCAAGGAAGGGATCGACTGCCTGGTGGCCGTTGGGCCCTTGTCCGTGGATACCGCCAAAAGCGCCCGTGACTCCGGCGTGGCCCAGGTATACCACTGTGCCGACAAGGAGGCCGCCGCCCAGGTGCTGCCCCAGCTGATCCAGGCGGACAGCACCATCCTTGTAAAGGCCTCCCGTGGGATGGAGATGGAGCAGCTGGTATCCGTTCTGATGGAGCTGACCCGGGAGGCGGAGTGAACCGGAACACGACAGAGGAGAGAGAGTATGATTGACATCTCGGTATCCAACCTGGTAAAGGAATTCGAGGTTGGCAGCAGAATCCTGGACGGTCTCTCCTTCCAGGTGGATAGCGGGGAGCGGGTAGGTGTGCTGGGCCCCAACGGCTGCGGCAAGACCACCCTGCTGCGGATTTTGACCGGTGCGGTGGACTGGGATGAAGGGGAGGTCGTGCTGGCCCCCGGCAAGCGGCTGGGCCTGATCTCCCAGATTCCCGTCTACCCCGCCGGCTTTACGGTGGAGGATGTACTGGATACTGCCTTCCAGCCCATCCGCCGGATGGAGGCGGAGCTGAGCCGCCTGGCCCAGGAGATGGGTGAGGGGAGCGACCCGGCGCTGATGGCCCGGTATGACAAGCTCACCGCCGCCTATGAGGCCGCCGGAGGCTACGACACCGATACCCAGGTGAACAAGGTATGCAACGGCCTGTCCATTCCCCAGGCCATGCGGGAGCAGCTGTTCGACTCTCTGTCCGGCGGGGAAAAGACCCGGGTGAACCTGGCCCGTCTGATTCTGGAGGATACGGATATTCTCCTGCTGGACGAGCCCACCAACCACCTGGATCTCCGGGCCACAGAATGGCTGGAGGAGTATCTGGGCAGATTTAAGGGTACGGTACTCACCGTCTCCCATGACCGGTACTTCCTGGACAAGGTGGTGGATCGCATCATCGAGATCAACCACGGCCGGGCGGAGTTTTATTCCGGCAACTATACCTTCTACGCTGTGGAGAAGGAGCAGCGCTATCTCACCCAGCTGAAGCAGTACGAGAAGGAGCAGGCCAAGATCCAGCAGCTGGAGGCCACTGCCCGGGTCATGCACCAGCGGGGCACCGAGCGGATGCACAAGCAGGCCTTCGCCATGGAAAAGCGCATCGAGCGCATCCGCCAGACCCAGCGGCCCACGGGACGCGCCCGCTCCATCCAGGTACACTTCGGGGAACGGGAGTTCAAGGGGGATGAGGTGCTGTCCATCAAGGGCCTGACCAAGTCCTTCGGCAGCCGGACCCTCTTTGCCCGTTTGGGGGTGGAGGTGACCGGCGGGGAGCGGATCGCCCTGATCGGCGACAACGGCAGCGGCAAGTCCACCCTGCTGAAAATCCTCCTGGGGGAGGAACAGGCGGACGAAGGAAAGATCCGGATGGGGCCGACTGTAAAGGTCGGTTACCTGCCACAGCATGTCCATTTCAGCCACCCGGAGCGCAACCTGGTAGACACCTTGATTTATGAGCTGGACTGCTCTGCTCAAACCGCCCGCAACCGTCTGGGCTCCTTCCAATTCCGGGGGGAGGACGTGTTCAAGCCGGTGTCCGCCCTGTCCGGCGGAGAGCAGAGCCGCCTGCGGCTGTGCATGCTGATGGATGAGAAAATCAACCTCCTGGTGCTGGACGAGCCCACCAACCATCTGGACATCCAAAGCCGTGAGTGGATCGAGGAGGCGGTGGAGGAGTACGAGGGCAATCTGCTGTTCGTCTCCCACGACCGGTATTTCATCGACCGCTTCGCCAGCCGCATCTGGCTGATGGAGGACGGAGCCATTACTGATTTTCAGGGCACCTATCAGGAGTTTCAGGCCGCTCGGGCCAAAGGAGCCGCCGGACGGCTGATTTCCCAGCCCCCTGCTCCTGTTCAGACGCCCCAGCCCAGCCAGCCGGAGAAGAAGGACAAGCCCAAGCGCTCCGGCGGCACCAAAAACCTGGAAAAGGATCTGGCTGCTGCCGAGCGGGCGGTAGCCAAGTGCGAGGAGCAGATGGATCGTCTGGACGAACAGATCCAGGACAGCGCCTCGGACTATGTGAAGCTTCAGGAGCTGTATGAGGAGAAGCAGAGGCTGGAGGAGGAGCTCCAGGCTCTTTACGACCGCTGGGAGACCTTGTCCGCCCAGCTGGAGGAGGCGAGAGGATGACGAAACTGGAGGTAGCCAGCTATAAGGGCAATCGAAAGCCCCTGTGGCTTAAGGCCCTGATCGCCCTGATCGCGGCGGGTATTCTGGTCTTTGCAGGGCTCGCCGGGGCGGTGGCTTTTGGGGCTAGGGATCAGGTGTCCGGCAATCCAAAGGTCATGATCATCCTGGGCTGCCAGGTGATGGAGAGCGGGCCGTCCCAGCTGCTGCGGGACCGCCTGGACGAGGCTCTGGTCTATCTGGAGCAATCGCCGGATATGACGGTGGTGGTGTCCGGCAGCCAGGGCTCCAACGAGCCTGCCACCGAGGCCAGTGTTATGGCCGATTACCTCATGGATCGCGGGGTGGCGGAGGACGCCATCCTGCTGGAGGAAGATTCCCACAACACCGATGAAAACCTTCGCTTCTCCATGGCTTTGCTGCGGGAAGAGGGGGTGGACTTGTCCGACGGCGTGGTCATCGTGTCCAACGGATTCCATCTGACCCGGGCCAGAATGCTGGCGGGCCGGGCTGGCTTTGAGGCGGTTTCCACCCTGGCCGCCCCTACCACCCATATGCCCTCGGCCCTCTACATGTACGTCCGGGAGCCTTTGGCCCTGGCCAAATCCCTGGTATTTGACCGCTGATACATTGAGAAAGGAGACGGGATATGCTGGACAAACTAAGGGCTGTGGAGGCCCGGTACAGCCAGATCGAGGCCCGGCTTGCCGCGCCGGAAACCTATGATGATCCGGCTCTGGCGGCCCGTCTGAATAAAGAGCAGACGGAGCTGGCCCCTCTGGTGGAAACCTACCGCCTCTATCTCAGTACCCAGGAGCAGCAGGAGCAGGCTCAGACCCTGCTGTCGGACCCGGAGATGAAGGAACTGGCCCAGGAGGAATTTCTGGCGGCCAAGGAGCGGCTGGCAGAGCTGGAGGATCAGCTGCGTCTGCTGCTGCTGCCCAAGGATCCCAACGACGGGAAAAACGTCATTGTGGAAATCCGGGCAGGCGTAGGTGGGGAGGAGGCGGCCCTGTTTGCCCACTCCCTGTTTCGGATGTATTCCATGTACGCCGAGCGCAGCCGCTGGCACACGGAGATTGACAGCCTTAGTGAAACGGAACTAGGCGGAATAAAGGAGATTTCCTTTACAATTGAAGGGGCGGGAGCCTATTCCCGTCTGAAGTATGAAAGCGGCGTCCACCGGGTGCAGCGGGTGCCGGAGACGGAATCCGGCGGACGGGTGCATACCTCCACCGCCACGGTGGCGGTGCTGCCGGAGATGGAGGCGGTGGACGTGGAGCTCAACCCCGCCGATGTAGAGATGCAGGTTTTCCGCTCCTCCGGGGCGGGAGGCCAGCACGTGAACAAGACCTCCTCAGCGGTGCGTCTGATCCATCGGCCCACGGGTATGGTGGTAGAGTGCCAGCAGGAGAGAAGCCAGTTCCAGAACCGGGACAAAGCCATGCGGATCCTGGCCTCCCGGCTGTACGAGGCGGAGCAGGAGAAGCGTGCCGGGGAGCTGACCGCCCAGCGCCGCAGCCAGGTGGGAACCGGTATGCGGAACGAGCGCATCCGCACCTATAACTTTCCCCAGGGCCGGGTCACCGATCACAGAATTGGCTTGACCTTATACAAAATTGATACTATCATGAACGGTGAGCTCAATGAGATCATCGACGCCCTGAGCACCGCCGACCAGGCCGAGCGGCTGAAGGCGGAGCAGGGCGAATAAGCAGACAGGAGCGAAACAATGGATCTTTATATTCACTATCAGCAGCTGCCTCAGGATCTGACTCTGGCCGACTTTGTTGGGGAGCTGAATGAGGTGCTGGAGGATAACGGAGCCGTGTGCGGCGGTCAGGACGGCCGGCTGGATCTGGACCTGGAGGACGAAAATGTCAATCCCAAGTACGCCCAGATCGCCGTAAAATCCTATCTCCAGCGCCGGGGCTTTGCCAGAGAGACGATGATTGAGATCGGCGGCATGGAGATCGGCATTTACGAGTGAGGCAATCATGTATACCCATGTGATTTTTGATTTGGACGGCACCCTGCTGAACACCATTCAGGATCTGGCCCGGGCGGGCAACCATGTGTGCGCCCTCCATGGCTGGCCAGAGCATCCGGTTGAGACCTATAAAACCATGGTAGGCAACGGGGCAGCCAAGCTGGTAGAGCGCTTCGCCCCGGCGGGTACGCCCCAGGAGGTGCTGGCCCAGGCCCTGAATGAGTTCTCCCTCTGGTACGACCAGCATAAGGAGGACACCACCGCCCCCTATGACGGAATGCCTCAGCTGATCACCCGGCTGAACCGGGCGGGGGTAGGGACGGCGGTGCTGTCCAACAAGCCGGACTTTATGGCCGGCCCTGTGGTGGAGCGGTACTACCCCGGCTTGTTCCCTGTGGTACAGGGAGCGGTGGACGGGCTGCCCATCAAGCCCGATCCCGCACTGGCTCTCCGGCTGATGGAGCGGATGAGCGCCAGGAGGGAGACCACCCTGTTTGTGGGGGACAGCGACGTAGACATGGCTACCGCCCGGGCCGCCGGGCTGGAGGGCTGCGGCGTGCTGTGGGGCTTCCGTACCCGGCAGGAGCTGGAGCAGGCGGGCGCCGCCTGGCTGGCCGAAACCCCAGGTGAGCTGGAGCAGCTGATTCTGGGGGAGCGGACAAAGGAGGGAACGGTGTGAATACCCTGCATTTAAGCCGTGAGGAGACCGCCCGTGCGGCGGAGCTGCTGCGGCAGGGGGGATTGGTGGGCATTCCCACGGAAACCGTATACGGACTGGGGGCCAACGGCCTGGACGGAGAGGCAGTGAGCCGGATTTTTGCCGCCAAGGGCCGGCCCCAGGATAACCCTCTCATTTTGCACATCCCCGGCCCTGAGTGGCTGGAGCGGTACTGCCAAAACATTCCCCAAACGGCTTACCGGCTGGCGGAGGCCTTCTGGCCCGGACCGCTGACCATGATCCTGCCCCGGAAGTCTATGGTTCCCGACGCGGTGACGGCTGGGCTGGACACCGTGGGCATGCGCTGCCCCTCCCATCCCGTGTGCCGGGCCATTCTGCTGGCGGCGGACGTGCCGGTGGCAGCCCCTTCGGGCAATACCTCCGGACGGCCCAGCCCCACTACGGCGGCGGACATGGCCGAGGACATGGATGGAAAGATCGATGCCATTGTGGACGGCGGCCCCTGCTCGGTGGGGGTAGAGTCCACCATTGTGGATCTCACCTGTACCCCGCCCAGACTGCTGCGTCCCGGCGGAGTCACCCTGGAGCAGTTGGAGCAGGTGTTGGGCCAGGTGGCAGTGGATCCGGCGGTGACCCGTCTGATGGGAGCGGGGGAACGGCCCCGGGCTCCCGGAATGAAGTACCGCCATTATGCCCCCAAGGCCCCGGTTACTGTGGTGGCCGGAGCGGGGGAGACCAGCGCGGCCTATATCGCCGCCCATGCCGCCCCTGGGGACGGTGTAATCTGTTTTGACGAATTCGCTTCCCAGTTTCCCCAGCAGGTGGTCCGCACAGTGGGCCCTGCCCGGGATACAGAGGAGCAGGCCAGACATATTTTTCAGGCCCTTCGGGCCTTCGACCACACCCAGGTGACGGCCATCTGGGCCCAGTGTCCCGATTCCAGGGGGCTGGGACTGGCCGTTGCCAACCGGCTGAACAAGGCAGCTGGCTTCCAGATCATTTCGGTGTGAGAAAACAGGATAGGATGAGAAATATGGATATTCAAATCAAGGACAAGGTAGCCGTTGTAACCCCCACCCACATGGTGATGGACGGGCAAAGTGCTCTGGATCTGATTCACGCGGTGCGGTATCAGACCGGCTGTCACGCCATGGTGCTCCGCCGGGAGGCCCTGAATCCCGACATGTTCCGCCTGTCCAGCGGAGTGGCGGAGAAGCTGATCAAGCCCTTTGTGGACGAGGACATGCGCCTGGTGGTAGTGGGCGATTTCTATGACTGCTACCAGACCAATATGGGTACCTTCCTCTTTGGCTGCAACCGGAGCAAGAAAGTGGGCTTCTGGGACACGGAGGAGGAGGGCATCGCCTGGCTCAACCGGACCTGAGCCATGGTGGTCATCGGAATTACCGGCCCCACCGGTGCGGGCAAAACCACCGCGCTGGAAGTGATTCGCCGGCGGGGGGGCGTGGTGCTGGACGGAGACGCCGTTTACCACCGCCTGCTTCGGGAGGATGCCGGCCTGCGCCGGGATCTGGAGAATCGCTTTGGGGATCTGACTGGGGCTGACGGCGGGATCGACCGGAAAAAGCTGGGCGCCCAGGTGTTTGCCGATCCGGCAGCCCTGGCCGATCTCAACGCCATCGCCTATCCCAGAATCGTGGCGGCGGTGGAGGGTGAGATTGCCCGAGCGCGGTCCGCCGGATATCAGCTGGCCGCCATCGACGCGGTGGGGTTAGTGGAAAGCGGGCTGATCCGCCTGTGCGGGGCAACCCTTGCGGTCACCGCTCCCGCCGCCGTGCGGGTAAAGCGGATCATGACCCGGGAGGGTATCCCGGAGGATTATGCCTGGGCCAGGGTAAAAGCCCAGCCGGAGGACGGATTTTACGCCCGGCACTGCACCGTATTGCTGGTCAATGACTGCGCCGGCCCAGAGGAATTTCAGCTCCGGGTGGAGCAGGCGCTGGATCAATTGATGAACGAAAAAGGAGGTCATTTTCATGAATCGTGAGACACAGTCCAATCGGGGAGACGAGCTGAGAAAGGCCCTTTGCTACACGAAGAAGAACGGTTACGACCTGCTGCAGCCCGGGGAAGAGGAGGCCATGGAGTCCTACTGCCAGGGTTACAAGTCCTTCCTGGACGGAGGCAAGACAGAGCGGGAGTGCGCTGACCGCACCGTAGCCATGGCGGAGGCAGCCGGTTTCCGCCCCTACCAGAGAGGCATGGCTCTCAAGCCCGGGGATAAGATTTATCAGGTCAACCGGGGCAAGGCGGTGATGCTGGCGGTGATCGGTCGGCAGGGCCTGGATCAGGGCGTGAATATCGGAGCGGCCCACATTGACGCCCCCCGCCTGGATTTGAAGCAGAATCCCCTGTATGAGGCCGACGAGCTGGCCTTTTTGAAGACCCATTACTACGGCGGCATCCGCAAGTATCAGTGGGTGGCCATTCCCCTGGAGCTCCACGGCGTGGTGGTGCTCACCGACGGCACGGTGGTGCGGGTATCCATCGGGGACGGGGAGGGGGACCCCATCTTCACCATCGATGACCTGCTGCCCCACCTGGGCTCCGAGCAGTCCAAAAAGCCCCTTGGTGAGGCCATTCCCGGTGAGAATCTGAACATCCTGGTGGGCAGCCGTCCCATTGGAGAGGATGAGGGCAGCGACCGGGTGAAGCTTACCGCCCTGGAGCTGCTGAACCGGAAGTACGGCATTGTGGAGGAGGATTTTGTCTCCGCCGAGCTCAGCGCCGTGCCCGCCTTCCCCGCCAAGGATGTGGGCTTTGACCGCTCCCTCATCGGCGCCTACGGCCAGGATGACCGGGTGTGCGGCTACGCCGTGCTGGCCGCCATCCTCCAGCTGGAAAATCCCAAGCGTACCGCCGTTTGTATGCTGGCGGACAAGGAGGAGATCGGTTCCGAGGGCGTTACCGGCATGCAGTCCGCCGCCTTCGATACCTTCATGAACGACCTTTGTGCCGGTCAGGGTGTGGATCTGCGGGTTTGCTACGAGCATTCCTTCTGCCTGTCCACCGATGTGACGGCAGCCTACGATCCCAACTTTGCCGACGTGTTTGAAAAGCGCAACAGCGCTTTGGTGAACTACGGCATCGGCATCTGCAAGTACACCGGCTCCCGGGGCAAGTCCGGAGCCTCCGACGCCTCTGCCGAGGTGGTGGCCCGGGTGCGCCGCTGCCTGAACCAGGCAGGCGTGGTGTGGCAGACGGCGGAGCTGGGCAAGGTGGACGCCGGCGGCGGCGGCACCGTGGCCATGTATATGGCCAAGCGGAACATTGACACTCTGGACGCTGGAGTGCCTGTGCTGTCTATGCACGCCCCCTTTGAGACGGTGGGCAAGCTGGACTGCTATATGACCTTCAAGGCCATGAAGGCCATCTACGAAGCGGCCATCTGAATGAGAAATTGACCGGGGCGGGGAGAAGCGGATTTCTCCCCGTCCCGGTTTTCGCCTTTCTGCCCGATTTCCTGTGTAGTCCGGCCTAAACAGGCGCATGCTAAAGGAAATACGGGAAAGGAAGTGTGTTTATATGGAAGAAACCCAAACCGCCGCAGGCGGTCAGGAGCAAAATCCTGCCGCTGAAAACATTCTGGAGTTCGGCTCCTCCCTGATCCAGACCGGACGGGGCACCATCCATGTGCTCACCATCGTGGGTCAGATCGAAGGACATCAGGTGCTGCCCCCCAGCACCAAAAGCACCAAATACGAGCATGTGATGCCCCTGCTGGCCATGGTGGAGGAGAGCGACCAGGTGGACGGCCTGCTGGTGCTGCTGAACACGGTGGGAGGCGACATTGAGGCAGGCCTTGCCATCGCGGAGCTCATCGCCGGCATGTCCAAACCCACTGTCTCCCTGGTACTGGGCGGCGGCCACTCCATCGGCGTGCCCCTGGCGGTGTCCACCAAGCGATCCTTCATCGCCCCTTCCGCTGCCATGACCATCCACCCGGTGCGCCTCAACGGCCTGGTGATCGGCGTACCACAGACCTTTTACTATTTTGAGCGGGTACAGGAGCGGATCATCCAGTTTGTCACCGCCAACAGCAACATCAAACGGGATGTATTTACCAAGATGATGCTTCAGACAGGGGAGCTGGCCGCCGATGTGGGCAGCGTGATCTACGGGGAGGAGGCGGTGGAGCTGGGCCTGATCGACGAGATTGGCTCCCTCTCCGCCGCTTTGGAGTGCCTCCACACCATGATCGCCCAAAGGCGGCAGGACAATTCCGGTGAGGGGAGATAACGCCCGGCCATAGGGAAAAGGGCTTGTTCTATGGGGCGGGAATGTGGTATGATAAGATGAGTGAAAATTCCACGGGAAAGGACCGTTGATCCATGGCAGCCACACAAAAGAAAACCGGCGCGCGGCAGTCCGCAGCCAAGACCACGCCCAAGAAAAAGGCGTCCTCCAGCCGGGGAGGGAGCAGAACGGCGGCAAAGCACCCCAAGTCCACGCCCCGTCCGGTACGGCGGGAGGCGGGGGCTTTCCTTTGCCTGCTGCTGGCCATCTTTGCCGCCTTTGGCTGCTTCCACATCCAGGCCATTTTCATTGACTGGTTCACCGGACTGGGAAAGGGACTGATGGGCCGCGGTTTTTGGCTGCTGCCCCTGGCTCTGCTCCAGGCCAGCTACGTTCTGGCCTTTCACCGGGGCCGTCCGGTGCGCCTGCGGGTAACCTGCGCCCTGGTGCTGCCGGTGCTGCTCTCAGCCATTCTCCACAGCATCATGGGGGAGCCCCTGCCCTGGAACCTGGAGCTGATTCCCACCCTGTGGAAGGATGGACAGGCCATGGAGGGGGGCGGCGTGCTGTCCGGACTGCTGGCCCAGGCGCTGGTTCAAACGGTCAGCCGGGCCGGCGCGGTAGTGATTTTTGTGCTCGGCGCCGCCCTGGCTATTTTGGGTACCGTCAACCGCAGCATTACCGATGTGGTGGACTGGCTGAGCAACCGTCCCGAATATGAGTACCAGCCCAAAGAGCCCAGAGAGCCCAAGGAGCGGCACAACCACCTGGAGGCAGAGCACCAAAAAACGGCCAGACAGCGCACTGCCGACATCGACATCCCTGTGGAGGACGGCCCGCTGGTGGGCAAGCAGCGCCAGACGGAGGAAGCCGCCTTCCAGCATCAGGAGAAGAAGGGCTTGTTCAACCGGGTGGCCCGTGTGCCCTCTCCCGACCGGCTGTTGACCGGGGGAAAGGAGGCCGAGCCCGCCCCTGTGGAGGAGCCGCCTGTCCCTCAGAAGGAACCGGAGGTTCCCGCACCCAACACCCCCACTGTGTCGGCGGCAGCCGCTGCTGCTGTGGCGTCCGCTCCCCAGCCGGAGCCCCAGCCTCAGCCTGCGCCTCAGGTTCAGGCACCCCAGCCACCCGTCCATCCCATGCCGGAAATCCACCGGGAGCCCGCTGTGCCCAAGACCCGGGAGGCGGCGGAGGAGACCCAGCAGGCTGCCCAGGAGGTGGCCCAGGATATCCAGGCGGGGATGGAGCAGGGCGCTGCCGCTCCCTACCAGTACCCGCCTTTGTCCCTGCTGAAAGAGGGGGGAAGGGAGCTTGGAGGGGAAGCCCTGGTGGAGCTCAACGCCAACAAGCAGCGGCTCAGCGACACCATCCGCTCCTTCGGTATCGACGCCAACATCGTCAATGTCACCCGGGGCCCGTCGGTCACCCGGTATGAGCTGGAGCTGGATCAGGGTGTGCGGCTGAATAAGCTGACCAACCTGTCCGACGACATCGCCCTGGCCCTGGGAGCCACGGGAGTGCGGATCGCCCCCATTCCCAATAAAATCTCCATGGTGGGCATCGAGGTACCCAACAAGCTGGTGGCCCCGGTGAATATCCACACGGTGCTCAGCTCCACGGAATTCCAGGAAAGCCCGTCCAAGGTGTCCTTTGCCGTGGGTAAGGACATCGGCGGCCGATGCATTGTGGGCAACATCGCCAAGCTGCCCCATCTGCTGATTGCCGGTACCACCGGCTCCGGTAAGTCGGTGTGTACCAACTCCCTGATCATCTCCCTGCTGTATAAGGCCAGCCCGGAGGAGGTTCGCCTAATCATGGTGGACCCCAAGATGGTGGAGCTTGGCATCTATAACGGCATTCCCCATCTGCTGATCCCGGTGGTTACCGATCCCAAGAAGGCTGCCGGCGCCCTCCAGTGGGCGGTGACGGAGATGATGAAGCGCTACCGTACCTTCTCCGAGGTGGGCGTCCGGGATCTGGCGTCCTATAACGAGAAGGCCCGTGCCACCGAGGGGATGGAGACCATGCCCCAGGTGGTGGTGGTGATCGACGAGCTGGCCGACCTGATGTTGGTTGCGGCCAAGGAGGTGGAGGAATCCATCTGCCGGGTGGCCCAGATGGGCCGTGCCTCCGGCATGCACCTGATCATCGCCACTCAGCGTCCTTCCGCCGACGTGATTACCGGTCTGATGAAGGCCAATATTCCCAGCCGCATCGCGTTTGCCGTGGCCTCCGCCATGGAGTCCCGGATCATCCTGGATACTCAGGGCGCAGAGAAGCTGGTGGGCCGGGGTGATATGCTCTACGCCCCTCTGGGCGCGGGCAAGCCCACCCGGGTGCAGGGCTGTCTCATCTCCGACCAGGAGGTGGCCGCTGTGGTGGACTTTGTCAAACGCAACAGCGGCGACGCCCAGTATGACGACCAGGTCATGCAGGAGATCGAGCAGCATGCCGCTGAGAAGGAGAAAAGCGGCAAGGGTGTGGGCGGAGCCAATCCTGCCGCCGACGGCGAGGAGTACGACGAGCTGATCAACGCCGCCATCGAGCTGGTGCTGGAAACCGGCCAGGCCTCTGTCTCCATGCTCCAGCGGCGGCTGAAGCTGGGCTACGCCCGGGCCGCCCGTCTGGTGGACCAGATGGAGGAGCGGGGAGTGGTAGGGCCCTTTGAGGGCTCCAAGGCCCGGCAGCTGCTGATCACCAAGGAGCAGTGGCAGGAGATCCAGTACCGCCAGGGGATGGCTCCTCCCGCCGCCCAGCCCGCTCCGCTTCCGGAGCAGCCGGTGCAGGAAGACACTCCTCCCTTTGACGTGGAGGAGGCCCTGGATCGGGCAGAGGAAGACAGTCTTTGACCGTTCCCCATCCTTTTCCTCCATCATAGAATGAGGGGAAAGGGGAGAGGCACATGGCACGTTGGATTCCCTATAACCGGCGGGCCGCGGTAGCATACGCCCACCGCTGGGCCTTCGGCCGGAATCCCGAATTTTACAGCTTCAACGAACTGGGAGGCGACTGTACCAACTTCGCCTCCCAGTGCCTTTACGCCGGTACTGGCGTGATGAATTTCACCCCCGATCTGGGCTGGTACTACCGCTCCGGAAACGACAAGGCGCCTGCCTGGACAGGGGTACCCTATTTCTACAATTTTCTCACCCGTTCCTGGGACGGCCCAGGGCCGGTAGGGGAGGAGATGCCCCTGGCCATGCTGGAGCCGGGCGACTTTGTTCAGCTGCGCTTTGCAGGCAGCAAGGTGTACGGCCACACACCCATCGTAGTGGCGGTAAGAAATGGCCGGATTTTGGTGGCCGCCCACAGTCAGGACGCGGACTACCGGCCCCTGAGCACCTATTCCTATGTCCAGGCCAGGGGCATCCATATTCTGGGCGCCAGAGAGATATAAAAACAGCGGGAGCTCCGTAAAAACGGGGCTCCCGCTGTTTGGTTTCTATTCCTGCCAGCCCTTGCACACATCTACCCATCCGGCGCTGTGGGCGTAGGTCTCCAGCTCCTGACAGGTCAGTTCAATGGCGGAATTCCCGCTGCCTGCGGCGGGGAATACCGTGTCGAACCGGCGGAGGGATTCGTCCAGATAGGTGGACACTCCATCCGGATTGGCGAAGGGGCACACCCCTCCCACCTGATGGCCGGTCATAGGCTCCACCAGCTCTGCGGGGAGCATCTTGGCCTTGGTGTGGAAGAACGCCCGATACTTGGCGTTGTCAATTTTTGCATCTCCCGCCGCCACGATGAGCACACACTTGTCATCCACCAGGAAGGACAGGGTTTTTGCGATGCGGGCGGGGATTACGCCCACCGCTTGGGCGGCCAGCTCCACTGTGGCGCTGGAGACGGGGAATTCCAAAATGTCCCCCTCCCGGCCCAGAGGGCGGAAATAGTCCCGCACACGGGTGATGGACATGCCTCAGCCCTCCAGCTTCCGGGCAGTCTTGGCCAGGAACCGGTCGTCGGAGATGATGAACCGCTCATGGACGCCCTTCCCGATGGGGCCCTTCTCATCGTAGGCCGTCACGTCAAAGACGATCCGCTTTCCGTCCACCTGGGTGACCACGCTCTCGGCCCACACCTTGATACCGATGGGGGAGGCGGAGTCATGGGTGATGTCCAGCTTGGTGCCCACAGTGCTCTCACCGGGCTGGAGATAGGGAGCCAGGGAAGTCCAGGCCGCCTTCTCCATCAGAGCGGTCATAAAGGGGGTGGCAAAGACCGGCAGCGTGCCGGAGCCGGCGGTCTGAGCGGTATTGTGCTGGCTGACCACATCCTGGGCCAGGCCTTTGATTCCTACAGTAATGGACATGACGCATTCTCCTTTGTCTATGGATCACCCGTACAGGGTGCGAGGCCATTGTACCCCAAAGGAGGAAAAAAATCCACCTAAAATTTCCTCCCTGCTCCGTCAGGACAGGGCGGTGACAAATTCACTTTTCGCGTAACCGATGATGGAACCGTAGCGCACCAGGTACCAGCCGCCCTCCTCATTGATCAGGGTCAGCGGCGCGCCGTCGGGGGCCTGAGCCAGAATGGAGGCACTCAGGCTGGGCCGGGCGCGGATGTTCAGCACGCCCCAGGATACATCCACCTTTCCGGGTCTGGGGTTGTAGGTGGTGAAGAAGGGGATGTCGAAGAAATCCGTGAGGGACAGTACCAGATTCCGGGCGATGGCGTCCAGGTTATTTTGTACCCACAAAGCGTCGTCCCGATTGTCGTGGTAGCCCAGCTCCAGAAAGACGGAGGGGGCCCGAACCAGACGTACCTCTCCGATAGTGGTGGTAGAGCGGGTGGTGACCAGACTGGGGATCGGGTAGACAGAGGTCAGGTTGTTGGCAAAGATGGTGGCCGCCCGCTGCCCCTGGGTGCTGCCGGGGTAGTAGAAGACGATCACGCCCCGCACTTCCCCATACCGCCCCTCCGGTGCGGCGTTAGAGTGGAGCGCCAAATGGAGATCATAATTGCCCCGGTTGGAGGCCACAATGGAGGACGCAGCGGTCATGTCAGGGGTATTCCGGGAATAGCGGATCCCCGACGCATTCAGATAGGGCTCCATCCTGTCGGCCAGAAGATTCATGTACTGCTCCTCGGTGCCTCCGGTGACGTAGTAGTTGTTTTCCTGGGTGGAGGGGGATAGATAGATGATGGGCATAGGGCGTTACCTCCTTTTTTGCCATCCTATGCCGCATCGTATCATCCGGTGACCATACAGGCCAGCTCCGCCCGGGTCACAGAGGCGTTGGGACGGAAGGTACCGTCCGGGTAGCCGGAAATGATACCCAGAGCGGAAAGCCGCTGGATCGCCTCATAAGCCCAGTGGCTCTTGGGTACGTCGGGAAAAGCAACAGGGGTCTGAGCGCTTTCATCCTGGGCATGAACCCAGGACAGCATGGCCGAGACCTCCGCCCGGGTTACCGGCCGGTCGGGGTCATAGAGCTCCGAACTGACGCCGGCAACCAGCCTGGCAGACCAGGCGGCCGATATGTAACCTTCTGCCCAGTGCCCCGCCACGTCACGGAACGGAGTGGCCTGATTGCTGGGTTCCAGCCCCATCAGACGGCACAGTACCACCGCCGCCTCACCTCGGGTCACCAGAGCCTCCGGCGCAAAGGAGACGTCGGATTTTCCCGCCATAACGCCATCTAAAGCGGCAGACAGGACGTAGTGCATGGCCCAGTGTCCCTGGACGTCGGCGAAGGGATGCCCATTGAGCCACAGAGCGTAATAGTCCCAGGTGTCGGCGCTTTCCTGGCCCAGGCACCAGCTGCCCGCCCCCAGAAGATCATACTCCTCCACCAGGGAAAGGCGCTGCTTTTTCGCCTCCTGATCCTCATACCAGATGGTATAGGTTCCGGCAGGGAGGAGGGAGCCGCCCAGAACAGGCTTTTGATCCAGGGGGCCTACGGTCAGGGTGACCTTAGCCGATCCACTCTCCTCATCCCGCTCTACCTGGCAGGGATAGTTGGCCATCATACTCTGGATCTGAAGCTCCGTGATGCCGCGGCCCTTAATCGTGCTATTCCCTTCGCCCCAGATTCGGCCGAAGAAGGGAAGGCCCAGCACCACCTGATCGGAGGATACGTACCGTAGGGCGTAACGAATGGACTTTTCCACAAAGGACTGGCTGGCCACTGGTCCGGCGGGGCCGCCCTGATAGTGCTCGTCGTAGGTCATGAGCATGAGGTAGTCCGCCCACTGGCCGAGCCCGGCGTAGTCGTAGGAGCCGTGCCAGCCCTGGGTGATGCCGTAGGGATTGGCAGCCACCGCCACGGCCACCACCTTTTCCTGTGGGATCTTCTGCCGCAGCAGGCGGACAAAGTCGGTGTATGCGTCCCGGTGGAGATGGGTCACGTTCTCAATGTCCACGTGGATCCCGTCCAGATCGTACCGTTGCACCGCGTCGGCAATCTCCTGGGCCAGGCGCTCCCGGTTTTCCAGGGCGCGGACGCCCTTTTCCCGGTCCCAGTGGTTGCTGAGAAAGGGGACAACGGTCACACCCTGGCGGTGCATCTCCGAGACAAAGGAGGAAATGCCCAGATCGTTCAAATCAAGGCTTCCGTCGGAATGGAGATTGAAATAGTTGGGAGACACCTCCCCAAAGGCTCCGCCGGTCTGATTGATAAGCTGGGCGTAGGAGGAGGGGGCTCCGGTGTAGAGATAAGTCATGCTGAAACGACTGTCCGCGGCAGAGGGAAATACCAGTGCCGCGGACAGAAGCAGGGCCCCACAGAGGGCCGCAGATTGTCGGATGCGAATTTTCATACCGGGTAACTCCTTGTGTAGTAGGGGAGAAGGCTCCCCAATCCCAGTATACAGACCCGAAGTCGGATGACAAGGCAAAATATCTTCCAGTTTCCCAGCAAATGGGCTGTCAGGAACCGAATACCTGCTCCTTCAGCCGTAAACCGGTGGGTGTGACGGCCAGTCCGCCCTGGGCGGTCTCCTTCAAAGAGGGCGCCATGGCATCACCCACGGCAGCCATGGCCTGGATGCACTCGTCCACGGGAATCTTGCTCTCCACACCGGCCAGAGCCATATCGGCGGCGGTAAAGGCGATGGACACCCCACCGGCGTTGCGCTTGATGCAGGGGATCTCCACCAGCCCCGCCACCGGGTCACACACCAGGCCCATCTGGTTTTTCAGGGCCATGGCGCAGGCATGAGCGGCCTGAGTGGGAGAGCCGCCTTTCAGCTCCACTAACGCGGCGGCGGCCATGGCGGCGGCGGAGCCGCACTCCGCCTGGCAGCCACCCTGGGCCCCGGCGATACAGGCCTTTTGGGCGATGACCATGCCGCTTGCCCCGGCGGTGACCAGCGCCATAACAGCCGCTTCCTCGCCGCACAGGCCTTCCTCCAGCATCGAGACCACCGTCCCCGGCAGGGTCCCACAGGAACCGGCGGTGGGGGCGGCCACCACCTTGCCCATGGCGGCGTTGTATTCCGCCACAGCCACAGCACGGGCGATGGAGCGGGTGAGGAAGGAGCCAGACAGCCCGCCGCTTTGGGCGTAGTCCATCAATTTGGCTGCGTCGCCCCCGGTAAGGCCGGAGGTGGAGCGCAGCGCCGGATCCACCCCCGCCTGTACCGCCTGGCGCATCACCTGCAGACGCTGGGCCATGCGGTCATATACTTCCTCCCGGGTCAGCTCCATCTGCTGGGCCTGATCGGCCAGCACCAAAGCGGAAATGGTTTTTCCCTGTTCCTCCGCCTCCCGGCAGAGGCCGGAAACAGACGTATATTCCATCTTGTTTTCCTCCTAAATGGCCCGGATCAGCACCACGTTGATCACGTTGGGCAGGATCCGCAGGCTGGCGATAAGGGCGTCGGATACATCCCCGTCCACTTCAATGGTCATCAGCGCCTCGCCGCCCCGTTTGGGCCGGGAGAGGCGGAAATTACCGATGTTTACCTCGGAATAGGCCATGAAATTGGTCACCGCGGCGATGGTGCCCGGTTTGTCGTAGTGGAGCACCAACAGGGTGTTGTACTGGCCGGTAAAGGAGACGGTCATGCCGTTGATCTCGGTGATGAGAATGTTTCCACCCCCCACGGAGGCCCCCTGAACCACAGCCTTTGCCCCGGACGCTCCGGTGACGGCGATACGGGCGGTGTTGGGATGGGCGCCGGGGATGTCCTGCTGGCGGAAAGCCACCTCCAGCCCCCGCTGCCGGGCCAGCTCTAGGGAGGAGCGGATGCCCTCGTCGTCGGAGTGCATTCCCATAATCCCAGCCACCAGCGCCTTGTCTGTGCCATGGCCCCGGTAAGTCTGGGCGAAGGAGCCGGAAAGGCAGATTTCCGCCTGGACGGCAGGCTCGCCAAGGATCTTCCACGCCACACGGCCCAGACGTACAGCTCCCGCCGTATGGGAACTGGATGGGCCGATCATCACCGGCCCGATGATATCGAACAAATTCATGTTCATCCTCCTGTCCTGAGGTTCGGTGGGTTTTCTACAGTTTACCCCATAGAGAAACCGCCCGTCAATGCTGTTTGGGAAGAAGAGGAGCGGCGTCCCCTGCCTTTACTTTTCCCCAAAAATCTGCTACAATGAGGGCCATCGACAAAAGCAGGGGAGGATTCTGTCCCGTGAAGGCAAAAACACTGTTTTATTGTACGGAGTGCGGGGGAGAAACCCCGAAATGGCAGGGAAAGTGCCCCGCCTGCGGAGCATGGAACACCATTGTGGAGCGACCCGCGGAACGTCCGGCGAAAAAAAGCCCGGCGGCGGGCCGTGGAAGTGCCCTTTCCGTCCCGGCCAAGCTGCCCAGGGCCATGGCACAGGTGGAAACCACCGACGAGCTGCGCTTCTCCACCGGCATGGGTGAGCTGGATCGGGTGCTGGGCGGCGGCGCTGTGCGGGGCTCTCTGGTGCTGGTGGGCGGCGCCCCCGGCATCGGCAAATCCACCCTGATGCTCCAAATCTGCGACCAGCTGTGCCGGTTTGCCACGGTGCTGTATGTCTCCGGCGAGGAGTCGGAGCGGCAGATCAAGCTGCGGGCGGAGCGGCTGAAGGTGAAAGGGGAGGGGCTGCACCTGTTGTCCGAGACCAATCTGGACAACATGATGGACGCTGTACACACCCTGAATCCCGATGTACTGATTGTGGATTCCATCCAGACCCTGTATAACGGGGATGTGGCCTCCGCCCCAGGCAGCGTCAGCCAGGTGAAGGAATGCACCATGGCGCTGATGCAGCTGGCAAAAGGGGAGGGGCTGACCGTTTTTGTGATCGGACATGTGAACAAGGAGGGCTCTATTGCCGGGCCCAAGGTTTTGGAACACATGGTCGATTGCGTCCTCTATTTTGAAGGGGAGCGGCAGATGGCTTACCGCATACTCCGGGCCGCTAAGAACCGATTCGGCGCTACCAATGAGATCGGTGTGTTCGAGATGGGAGACGACGGTCTGGCGGAAGTGCCCAACCCCTCGGAGGCTTTGCTGGCCGGACGGCCTGAGGGAGCGCCCGGAACCTGCGTCACCTGCGTTATGGAAGGGATCCGGCCGGTACTGGCGGAGATCCAGGCCCTGGTGGTGCCCAGCAGCCTAGGCAACCCCAGACGGGTAAGCAACGGCTTTGATTACAACCGGGCCATGCTGCTGCTGGCGGTGCTGGAAAAGCGGGGCGGACTGATGCTGGGGGGCTGCGACGCCTACCTGAATGTGATCGGCGGCCTGTCCC
>CALXDY010000061.1 GCA_944387225.1 uncultured Oscillospiraceae bacterium
TTGACCAGACCACGCCGGGCAAGCTGCCCCAGCGGAAGATCGCCCAGACCGCCGCGGCGGGCTATTCCTCCTACGGCAACCAGATCGGCCTGGCCACCGGCCATGTGGCTGAGGTCTACCATGAGGGTTACATTGCCAAGCGCCTGGAGTGCGGCGCGGTGGTGGGCGCGGCTCCCGCCGACCATGTACGCCGTGAGGTGCCCGCCCCCGGCGACGTGGTGATCCTCCTGGGCGGCCGCACCGGCCGGGACGGCATCGGCGGTGCCACCGGCTCCTCCAAGAGCCATAACCAGAAGTCCCTGACCACCATGGCCTCTGAGGTGCAGAAGGGCAACGCCCCTGAGGAGCGGAAGATCCAGCGCCTGTTCCGCAACGGCGACGTGACCCGTCTCATCAAGCGGTGCAACGACTTCGGCGCCGGCGGCGTCAGCGTGGCCATCGGCGAGCTGGCCGACGGCCTGGAGATCAACCTGGACGCCGTGCGGAAGAAGTACGAGGGTCTGGACGGCACCGAGCTGGCCATTTCCGAGAGCCAGGAGCGTATGGCAGTTGTAGTGGCTGCGGAGGATGTGGACAAGTTCATCACTGCTGCCCAGGGGGAGAACCTGGAGGCCTATCCCGTGGCCGTGGTCACCGAGAGCCCCCGCATGGTTATGAACTGGCAGGGCCACACCATCGCCAACCTGTCCCGTGCCTTCCTGAACACCAACGGTGCGGTGAAGCACACCGCCGTCCAGGTGGAGCAGGGCGATTCCGCCGCTCTGGACGCCCCTCTGTTCTCCTCCCTGGAGGAGATGGCGGGCAGCCTGGAGTGCGGCAGCCGCCGGGGCCTGACCCAGCGGTTCGACAGCTCCGTGGGCTCCTCCACTGTGCTGGCCCCCTTCGGCGGCAAGCATCAGCGTACCCCCGCCCAGGCCATGGCTTCCCTCATTCCTGTGCTGCCCGGCCAGGAGACCGATCAGGCCAGCCTGATGGCCTGGGGCTTTGATCCCAAGCGGATGAGCGCCGATCCCTTCGTGGGCGCCCAGGAGAGCGTGGTCACCTCCATGGCCAAGGTAGTGGCCGCGGGCGGCGATTATCAGAAGATTTACCTCACCTTCCAGGAGTTCTTTGAGAAGCTTCGGGAGGAGCCTCAGCGCTGGGGCAAGCCCTTCGCCGCCCTGTTGGGCGCGCTGGACGCCCAGCTGGGTCTGGACGCCGCTGCCATCGGCGGCAAGGACTCCATGTCCGGCTCTTTCCTGGATATGGACGTGCCTCCCACGCTGATCTCCTTCGCTGTGGCCCCTGTAAAGGCCCAGCAGGTGCTGTCTCCTGAGTTCAAGGCTACCGGGGATGGGGTCTACCTCATCGGCGGCGGCGCTTTGGCCGACTATCCCGCCCATAAGGCGGCCTGGAAGCGGTTCCACGATCTGTCTCTCCAGGGCAAGGTGAAGGCCGCCTGGGCTGTGGAGTACGGCCTGGCTGAGGCGGTGATGAAGATGGCCCTGGGCAACGGCATCGGCTTTGCCGCCGAGGGCGACTTCGCCTGGTACAAGACCATGCCCGGCGCCATTGTGGCCGAGGTGGAGGGAGAGCCCGGTGAGGGTTGGATCCGTCTGGGGCATACCACCGACGACGGTATGGTCACCCTGGGCGGCCAGTCCGTGTCTGTGGCCAAGCTGACCGAAACCAATGACGCTGTGCTGGAGAGCGTCTATCCTATCAAGGCCGGTACCAAGGAGCCTGCCCGCACCATCGTGTGGGAGGGCCGTTCTCCCGCCGTGTGCAAGCACAAGGTGGCCCGGCCCAAGGCGGTGCTGCCGGTGTTCCCCGGCACCAACTGTGAGTATGACACCGCCCAGTCCTGCATCCGTGCGGGGATTGAGCCGGAGATCGTGGTGGTGCGGAATGTCACCCGGGACCTGCTGGCCCAGTCCGCCCAGGCCCTGGAAAAGGCCATCCGGTCGGCTCAGATGGTGGTTATCCCCGGCGGCTTCTCCGGCGGCGACGAGCCGGACGGCTCCGGCAAGTTCATCGCCTCCTTCCTCCGTTCTCCCGCCCTGACCGATGCCATCCATGACCTGCTGAAAAACCGGGACGGCCTGATGATGGGCATCTGCAACGGCTTCCAGGCGTTGGTGAAGCTGGGTCTGGTGCCCTATGGAGAGATCCGGCCCATGGACGAGAACTGCCCCACCCTGACCTATAACGTGATCGGCCGTCACCAGGCCGGTTACGCCACCACCCGGGTAGCCAGCGTCAAGTCCCCCTGGATGCTGAAATCCAACGTGGGTGACCTCCACGCCCTGCCCATGTCCCACGGTGAGGGACGGTTCGTGGCTCCTGCCCAGGTGCTGGAGGAGTTGATTGCCAACGGCCAGGTGGCTACTCAGTACGTGGATCTGCAGGGTGTGCCCACCATGGACGTGGAGTACAACCCCAACGGCGGCATGGAGGCCATCGAGGGCATCTTCTCTCCCGACGGCCGTGTCTTCGGTAAGATGGGCCATCTGGAGCGCCGCGGTCCCTTTGTGGGCAAGAACATCCCCGGAGAAAAGCACCAGCCGTTCTTCGAGTCCGGCGCGGAATACTTCAAGTAAGTCCGTATGAAAAGATTCGCCCACCGGCATTGTCCGGTGGGCGAATCTTTTTATCGCAAATGGGCTGTCCCGGTTGTGGGACAGCCCGTTTGTGAGAATGGTATGTTCTGCCTTGAGAGATCCAGGCCCTTATCCGCCGGTTTTCCTGCCTGTTTTGAGCCGTCTGACGGCGCAGCCCAGAGCCATTCCGGCGGCGGAGATAACTGCCCCAGCCACAATCATGTCCCAATGGGGTGTGTTCAGCTTATGGAACGCGGCCATATTGGCGGCGCTGAAGGTGGCGTATTCCGCCAGCATATACATCAGGCCGAAGGCAGGGGCGGACAGCCATTTCTGGCTCCCCCAGTAGTCGTTCCTTCCGATGAGCAGGGAGAACAGGAAGGTGGAGATAGGGAGCAGGATCCACAGAAACATGATGCTGTAGCCCAGCGCGTCGGATCCGCTTGTAAAGAACCAGAATACAATGACGGCGAAGGCCCAGACAGCCAGATAGACCGAGATAAGGATGGTTTTTGCCTTGCGGTCATGGCTTTTCACGGTGTTTGTGCTTTCCTCCAGATAGTCCAGATAGCCCGACATACTCGTTTCCCCCTTCAGCAAGTGATCCAGGCTGACCCGGTACAGGTCGCTCATGTTCACCACGCTTACAATGTCCGGATAGGTTCTTTCGTTTTCCCAGTTTGATATGGTCTGCCGGCTTACACCCAGGGCTTCCGCGGCCTGCTCCTGCGTGAGATCGGCATTGATCCGGGCCTGTTTGATTTTGGATCCGATGTCCATTTGCAGCACCGCCTTTTCTGATGTCATCCTACTGCCGGAGCGGCAGTTTGTCCATCCAAACTGTTTTACATGGGGGAAAATCCATGTCAAAATCCTTTTCCATCATACTATATATGATATTGATTCGCAAGCCGTTAAACCCGTAATGCCTTTTCCGGGGAAAGTGGAAACAGAGTTTACCATGTCTATTCCCTTGTGCCCTCACAGGCCTCTCTGTAAGCGGAAATGGTAAACAAGGTGTCTGCCAGTTGCGTCAGGGTGGCCCCCAATAGGTTCAGCTCCTCCGGTGTGAGTTTGCCGGCCAGGGTGTTTGCCAGGGCGGTAATGGACGCTGTCCACTCGCAGGAATTCATCATCATCACCTCCATAGCAAGTTTATGCCTGGAGTGGGAAAGAAAGCCGCGGTTTTCCGTTGTACGGAAGCCGCGGCCATTTCTTTGAAAGGAAAATTCACTTACAATATGGAACTTTTGTATGATTTGTGATATACTATAGACATCAATGGGAGGGAGGCCTGGAAAATGGGGGAGCGAACCTATATTGCAATCGATCTGAAGTCCTTCTACGCCTCTGTGGAATGTATGGAGCGGGGGTTGGACCCCATGGGCACCAACCTGGTGGTGGCCGATCGGGAGCGGACGGAGAAAACCATCTGTCTGGCGGTCAGCCCCTCCCTGAAGGCCTACGGCATTTCCGGGCGGGCCCGGTTATTTGAGGTGGTTCAGCGGGTGAAGGAGGTCAACGCTCTGCGCCGCAGCCGGGCGCCGGGAAAAGCCTTTTCCGGCAGCTCCTGGGATGACCGGGCGCTGCGGGCGGATCCCGCTTTGGAGCTGGACTATCTGGTGGCGCCGCCCAGGATGGCTCTGTATCTGGAATACAGCACCCGTATCTACCAGGTCTATCTGAAATACGTGGCGCCGGAAGACATGCATGTCTATTCCATTGACGAGGTGTTTTTGGACGTCACCTGTTATCTGGATACCTACCATACCACACCGGAGAAAATGGCCCGCACTATCCTGCTGGATGTGCTGCGTACCACTGGGATTACCGCCACCGCCGGCATCGGGGACAATCTGTATCTGGCCAAGGTGGCCATGGATATTGTGGCTAAGCACGCACCGGCGGACGAGAACGGGGTGCGGATCGCCCGGCTGGATGAGGAGAGCTACCGCCGTACCCTTTGGACCCACCGTCCCATCACCGATTTTTGGCGGGTGGGCCGGGGGTACGCGAAAAAGCTGGCCCAGCACCGGATGTTCACTATGGGGGATGTGGCCCGGTGCTCCGTGGGAAAGGCCACCGACTACTACAACGAAGATCTGCTTTACCGGCTGTTCGGCGTTAATGCGGAGCTGCTGATTGACCATGCCTGGGGATGGGAAAGCTGCACCATTGCCCAGATCCAGGCCTATCGCCCGGCCAACCACAGCATCGTCTCCGGTCAGGTACTGAAATTCCCATACCCATTTGAAAAAGCCAGGCTGGTGGCCCGGGAAATGGCCGATCAACTCAGTCTGGATCTGGTGGCAAAGGGTCTGGTTACCGATCAGCTGGTACTGACGGTGGGGTATGACCGGGAGAATTTGGACGATCCTGTCCGCCGAGCCGCCTACCATGGGCCCATCACACGGGACGCCTACGGCAGGGAAATTCCCAAGCACGGCCACGGTACCTGGAATTTGGAGGGATACACCGCCTCCACCAAAGCGCTGATGGAGGCAATCACCACCCTGTTTGACCAGGTGGTGGATGAAACGCTGCTGATCCGGCGAATGTCCATTACTGCCGGGCGGGTACTTCGGGAGGAGGAGGCACCGGAGGAAGGGGAGGAGCAGCTGGATCTGTTCACCCCCCAGAATCTCCGCCAGGCCAGGGAGGAAATGCGGCAGCGGGAGCGGCGGATGCAGCAGGCGATGCTGGCCATTCGGCAGAAATATGGAAAAAACGCCATCCTCAAAGGCATGAACCTGGAGGATGGCGCCACCGCCCGGGAACGCAACGGCCAGATCGGCGGCCATCGGGCATAAAATCCAGAAAGGAGAAGGACTGTGAAGGAATTTCCCTATGCGGATATTCTGCATCTTCCCCACCATGTTTCACCCACCCGGCCCAGAATGTCCGCCGCCGACCGGGCGGCTCAGTTTGCCCCCTTCGCGGCGCTGGACGGGCATCAGGCGGCCATCCGGGAGACCGGACGGGTCACCCAGCAGCGGCGGGAGCTGGAGGAGGATGGGAAAGCGGCCCTGGATCAGACGCTGGCACAGCTGCGCTGCCGGAGCGGGGAGGCGGTGAGACTGCGGATCACTTTTTTCCAGCCTGATGACCGGAAGGAGGGGGGCGTCTACCTCACCAGGGAGGGGACGCTGCGCCGTCTGGACGAAGAGGGGAGAAGACTGACGTTGGAGGACGGGGAGGATATCCCCCTGCATAACATCTGGGAGATGGAGGTGCTGTAAGACTCAGCAGGCGGTGTGAACCGGAGCGGAGACGTCCGCCTGGGCCATGATGAGGATGTCGCCGGGAAGAATTTGGGTGCTGCCGGTGGGGATCATGGTTTCCATGCCCCGCTTGATGAGGATGACCAGACCACGGCGGTTGTTGGAAATCTGAGACAGGGGCAGATTGGCCCATTTGTGGTTCCGGTTGATGACGATCTCCTGAAGGGCCAAATGCTCCCGATCCTCAAAGGAGCGGGCGGCCAGCACAAGGAGATCACCCTCCTGCAGAATGGTATCTCCGTGGGGGACAATATTCCCCTCGTCCCGGGAAATCATGGCCACCAACAGATCCCTGGGCAAGCCGGCCTGGCCAAGGGACAGTCCGGCCCAGGGGTGGCCGGGGCCCAGGTGAATTTTGATAAAGCTGATGTCGCTTTCCTCCTGGTAGTCGGTGAAGGTCTTGCCGACGTCGGCGCTGCTGTCGATCATGGACAGGGCTCCGGCTACCCGGGGCAGCAGTGTGCCCTGGATGGAGATGGACAGCAGAACCACGCAGAATACCAGGTTATAAAGGTTGTAGTGGGTTTCTACACCGCTGAGCACGGTGGAGATCGCGAACACGATGGAGGCGGCGCCGCGCAGCCCGGCCCAGGATACCGTACCGATCTGTCCCAGAGAGGGGCGGAAGGGCGCCAGCAGAAGGGCGGACACCACAGGACGGGCCACCAGGGTAAGGAAGAGCATGATGCCCAGGGCGGGCAGGATTACCGCAGGGAGCTGGATAGGCGTGACCAGCAGCCCCAGCAGGAAGAAAATGACCACCTGGGCCACATCGGTGGCTACATCAAAGAAATAGACCAGGTAGCGCTTGCTGGTCTGCTGGGTGTTGCCCAGCCAGATCCCGCACAGGTAGACGCTGAGATACCCGTTTCCGTTGAGCACGCTGGGCAGGGCATAGGACAACAGCATAATGGCAAACAGGAAAACCGTTCTGCCCTGTTGGGACGTGATCAAGCTCTGCCGGAGGAGCCATGCGGCCAAAGCTCCGCAGGCAAGGCCGCAGAGAATGCCCAGAGAAATCTGCTGGATGAGCAGGAGGGGGATGGAAAGATCCTGTCCACCCATCACTGCGAGAGTGGCGGCGGTGAGCATGTAGGAGATGGGATCGTTGGAGCCGGACTCCACCTCCAGCAGGGAGTCGGTATGTTCCTTCAACGCCAGCTTCTTGGAACGGAGAATGTTGAAGACGGAGGCTGCGTCGGTGGAGGAAATCACCGAGCCGATGAGCAGGCTCTCCAGCCAGGGAAGATCCAGGGCAAAGTGGGCAAATACCGCTACGGCTCCCGCTGTTCCGGCTACGCCCAGGGTGGACATAAGCACCGACTGAACCACCACCGGCCGAGCCGCCTGAAGATTGGTGCCGAAGCCGCCGTAGAACATAATGAAGATCAGACTGGCGGAGCAGATCAGGTTAACTGCCGCATAATCATTAAAGGAGATTTTCAGCAGGCCATTCTCTCCAAAACACATTCCGAGAGCGATAAAAATCAGCAGGGAGGGGATGGGGATTTTCTCCAAAAAGTTGTTCATCAGAATGCAGATCAGAATGACGCATCCGATCAGCAGTAAGGATTCATTCACGGGCAGGGCACCTCCAAAGACCAGGCTATGAAAAAGCGGACATAACAGAATTATTATATCATATTTTCCGGTAGGAAACAAATCGGAAAGGGGCTTATGGGATAAAATTACCGTTCAGATTTCCAGCGGTATCGTGAAAAAGTCGTTTAAAGAGGAAACAGGGGAGCGCTTCGGTATGCCGAAGCGCTCCCCCCAGCGTGTCGAGAAACCCGGTTATGCGTCAAGCATAGGCGGGTTTCCGTCATGTAGCGACCAAAGGAGGAGTATACAGAGAGAGGCAAGGCTG
>CALXDY010000062.1 GCA_944387225.1 uncultured Oscillospiraceae bacterium
AGTCATGCTGTCCGGCCCTTCCGGTTCCTGCCAAAGCAGGGTTCAAACGGCTGTTAGTCCAGCGCCACGTAGGCCCAGGACCAGTTGTGGTTGCCGCCGCCGAAGAGATAGGTGCCCTGCAGATTCTTGTTGTAGGCGATCACCAGATCGGCCACATACAGAGGCACCTGGGGGCAGGCCTCCACCAGGTAGGTCTGGAGATCCTGGCTCAGCTGCTGGCGGGTCTCCTTGTCCTTCTCGGTGAGGACCTTCACGGCCATCTCGTCCACATAGGGATCGCTGTACTGGTGGTAGTTGGTGGGATAGTCGGTGCTGAACAGCTCGGTGTAGATCTCGTCCAGGCGGTCGATGACGTTCCAGCGCCACAGGAACATCTGCTGGTTGCCGCTCTGGCACTCGCTCTTCAGCGTGGCCTCGTCAAACTGGTTGACCTTCACGGTCACGCCGATGGCGCTCAGGTAGTTCTGGATGATGGGGGCGATGCTGGTGTAGGGGGAGCCGTTGGCGATGTACAGATCCACGGTGAGCTCACCCTCGCTGTAGCCGGCCTCGCTGAGGAGCTGCTTGGCCCGGTCCACATCGTAGTCGAAGCCCTCCATCTCGTCATAGAAGCTCCACACGCCGCGGTTGACCACGGTGGTCTGGGCCTGGCCGTAGCCGCTCAGAACGCCCTGGATGATCTCCTCGCGGTTGATGGCGCAGGCGATGGCCTGACGGAGGGTCTGGTTGTCAAAGGGAGCCTTCTCGCAGTTGAAGCCCAGGTAGAACAGACGGGTACCGGCCTGGTTATGGACGGTCACGTTCTCATCGGCCTTCAGGGTCTCCAGCATGTTGATGGGGGGATCGATGCAGACGTCGATGTCGCCGCTCTGGAGGGCGGCCACGCGGGAGGCGGACTCCAGGATGGGCTTGAAGATGATCTCATCGGCCTTGCCGGGATCGTCGCCCCAGAAGTTCTCGTTGCGCTCGAACTTCACATACTGGCCTTCCTTCCACTCCACGAACTTGTAGCGGCCGGTGCCCACGGTGTAGGGCTGGTCCATGCCGCTGTCATAGGCGGCCTTGGACAGGATGGACAGAGGATAGCCGGCCAGCACGGACAGCAGCTCGTTGGAGTAGCTCTTGGTGACGAACTCCACGGTGTAGTCGTCGATCTTGTTGACGCTCTCCACCAGGCTCAGGGTGGCGGCCACAGCGGACTGCTCGGGGTCCAGCGCCTTGGTGTAGGTGAAGACCACGTCGTCCGCGGTGAAGGGCTCACCGGTGCTGAAGCAGGCGTTCTCCACCAGCTTGAACTGCAGATGGGTGTCGTCGATCCAGTCCCAGCTCTCCGCCAGGCAGGCCACCTGCTCGTTGGTGTCGTTGGTGAGGAACACCAGGGTCTGATGGGTCAGAGCAAAGCAGTTGTTGTTGATCTGGTCGTTCTGCTGCTGGGGATCCAGCTCGTTGATGTCGGAGGCGATGCCGATGGTCAGGGTCTTCTGCACACCGGGGATGCTCCCCTCCTCGCCCTTGGCAGTGCCGCTGCCGCTGCCGCTGCTGCTGCCGCCGTCGCTGTTGTTGCCGCTGCCGCAGGCGACCAGGGCGAACACCATGACGAGAGCCAGAAGCATTGCAAGAATTCTCTTCATTTCATGTTCTCCTTCGCATAGATTTCGGCCTTTCCCAGTCAATGTCGGTCAGGCCCACCCACATCAAATCACTTCCAAAACAGGGCGTTTCGGAAGGTACTTGCCATCTTTTCCCCCAAGAAAGCACTGAAAAACGCAAAACGCGGAGCGGGTATCCGCGCAGTATTCCACTCACGGCTATGCCACTCCGATCGTCTCTCAAGCACTCATACGGTGGGGGTCTTTGTGAACTTGTTGTGAATTCAACATACCAAATTTAAACGGGGATGTCAATAAAATTCGGGAAAAATCCCTGCAAAATTCTCGAAAACATTTTCCGCCTTGTGCATCCTGCCGAACACTTCCGGGCGGTTTTTGTGGCTATTTACAAGAACCCTCCGCTTTCTCCCTGGTTTTTTATACTTTACTACGAAAAAGTTTCCTAAATCCTGCCTTTTTCCCAAGTCCTCCCCCTCCCTTTTCCGTCTCCGGCAGCCCTCTTGACGGGCGGGAAGGGGGTGTATTATCATGGAAAAAACCAAATGGGAGGTGCGGGGGAGATGAAACGGGTGATCGTGGTGGACGACGAGCCCATTACCAGGATGGACCTGCGGGGCATGCTGGGGGACCTGGGCTTCGAGGTGGCGGGGGAGGCCGGAGACGGCTTCGACGCGGTGGAGCTGTGCCGCCGCCTCCAGCCAGACGTGGTGCTGATGGATGTGAAGATGCCGGTGTTCGACGGCATCCACGCCGCCGAGACCATTTTGCAGCAGGACCTGGCGGGCTGCGTGGTGCTCCTCACCGCCTACGGCGACCGGGAGATCATCGACCGGGCCAGCGCCGCCGGGGTGACGGGGTACATCGTCAAGCCGGTGGAGGAGCGGCTGCTGCTGCCCACCATCGAGGTGGCTCTGGCCCAGAGCCGGCGGCTGCGCCAGAGCCGGGAGGAGACCCGGAAGGCGGTGGACCGCCTCAACGACAGCAAGCTCATCCACCGGGCCCAGGCGGTGCTGGCCCGCACCCAGGGGGTGCCGGAGAGCCGGGCCTACGAGATCCTGCGGCGGATGAGCATGGACAAGCGGGTGCCCATGGCGGAGCTGGCCCGGTCCATCCTGGAGCAGGAGGAGAAGCCATGCTGAGGGAGATCTGTCGGCGGTACACCAATCTCACCGAGGAGGAGGTTTGCCACCTGGAGGCCCTGGAGGCCCAGCTGCCCCTCATCGCGGAGCTCACCGGAGCGGACGTGTTTCTCGACTGCCCCTCCGGCTGCGGCATGGTGGTGGCGGCCCACGCCCGGCCCGGCGGCCAGCGCAGCGTCTACGCCGGCAGCGTGGTGGGAAAGCCCGCCCTCCGGCGGGACGAGCCGGCAGTCTTCCACGCCTTTGCCTCCGGCGCCCCCGTCAGCGACCTGCGGGCGGTGACCCAGGAGGGCCGGGCGGTGCTGCAGAACACGGCGCCGGTGCAGGGGCCCGCGGGGCGGATCACCGCCGTTTTGATCCGGGAGCTGGACGTCAGCGAGGACATCCAGCGGGAGCGGAAATACCAGGCCCTGGCCCGCTCCCACGAGGACAGCGG
>CALXDY010000063.1 GCA_944387225.1 uncultured Oscillospiraceae bacterium
CCATCGCTGGAAATGGCCCATGCCTATTCCCGGGAGGCTCAGCGGTGCGGAGGCACCCTGCGTGTCCATCTGAAGCTGGATACAGGCATGGGACGTCTGGGCTTCCAGTGTGACGATGCACACTTCACCCAGAGCCTTAGGGAAATTCTGGAAGCTGTCCGCCTTCCCAATCTGGAGTGGGAGGGTGTGTTCACCCACTTCTGCGTCTCGGATGAACCGGATGTCCCGGAGAGCGCCGCTTTTACCCGTCTCCAGTATGACCGATTCACGCAGATGATCCAGGCGGTGGAGGAACAAGCTGGAATGAAGTTTGCCATCCGGCACTGCTGCAACAGCGGTGGTGTGCTGTTCTATCCGGAATACGCCCTGGATATGTGCCGCCCCGGTGTTGTGCTGTACGGCACGGAAAAGATGTCCGCGGATTTTGGACTGAAACCGGTTATGACCTTGAAAAGTACCATCGGCCCCATCAAGGAATACGCGCCGGATACCTCTGTCAGCTATGGCCGGACATATGTCACCGGGGAGCGCCGGCGCATCGGCGTGGTGCCTGTGGGCTATGCGGACGGGCTGTCCCGCTTGCTGTCCAATCGGTGGAGCTTTATGACTAAGGACGGCCCCGCGCCAATCTGCGGCAGAATCTGCATGGATATGTGTATGGTGGATCTGACGGATTTGCCCAATGTGAAAACGGGGGACGAAGTGGTGGTTTTCGGCGATGGAAACCCTGTGGAGGCCATGGCGGAAACGGTGGGTACCATTACGTATGAGCTTCTGTGTGCGGTTTCCAAACGGGTTCCCCGGGTCTATGTGACTCAAGGCCACAAAGAGTTTGACCATACAAATATACTGCCCTGACACAGGTTTTCCCCAATACATGATCCTTGTGTGCAAAATCGGATACTATGTTTTCAGGCAGACCGGCCAAAGCCGGTCTGCCTGTTTTTTTAGGATGGTAGGTGGAAATGGTTCGACTATCCCACATTTTTTGCCTTCCAGGAGGCATACAGGATGCCCAAAGGGATCAAGACCGCAAGAAACAGCCAAATTCCGTGGGTTTCCGGTATGAGGGCCAGCTCCAGTCCAAAGCCCACCCAAAGCCAGACCAGAAGGAGAAGGGACAGCAGAACTGCCCCGGCAATCTGGGCGGAACGACGACTTTTGGACAGCCGACCGACTACAAACATGCCCAGAAAGATTCCGGCCATCATGCCGCTCAGGGCGCACTGGAGCACGTTGTAGTGGGGGTCCATCAGACCTACTCGAATAACGTCGTTCAGATTCTTCAGGTTGAGAAACAGGCACAACAGCTGCAAAAGCCCCGTAGTCAGGACAACCCATTGATGGTAGGGGCGCTTCCAGTAGGTGAATGGCGTCTGTTCCATTATGCTCCCTCCTTTGATCAAGCGGACGGGAAGGGGGATTATCCATCTGTATTGTACCATGGAGGGAGTGGGAGGTCAACAGATGGGGAGGAAGTGGTTAACTTACTTCAATGGCAGAAGAAGCCAGTTTTGGTTTTGCCAGCCCCAGATAGATCAATCCTCCGGCGATGATGGGGAGCCAGGGCTTTACAGCCACAGGTATAAAGGGGATCACAAACCGCCGCTGCACCCAGTTGGGCAGTCCATCCATAAGGATGGATATAGGCCACAGCATCCACCAGGCAGCATACAGTCCGGCCAGCAGAATCCCCACCGTCAGCAGCACTGGACGAAGGGACTTGCCATGCATCGGGAGACGTACCTGAAGGGCGGAAAAAACCAACGGACACAGGGCGGCGGAAAGAACCCCGCAGACGCATCTCAGTGCTGCGGCAAGGGAGCCGTCGTAGCCCCGTTTCAGGGCTTCGTTCGCCGCCGGAAGGGCAAAAAACGCCAGCAGAAGCCACACTGCCACGGCGCCGCCGTACACCGCGGTGGGCAGCCAACGGCTTTTCCAGGACTGAGGGGAACCGTCACCGTAGATCAGCTGGACGACATCCAGGTCAAAGACCCGGGCCAGCGCTTCCAGGGTGTCGATGTCCGGCCTAGTTTTGCGGTTTTCCCAGTTTGACACCGCTTGCCGGGTCACATGGAGACGGTTTGCCAGCTCCTCCTGGGTCATGCCCGACTGCTGACGCAGCTGTTGAATTCGTTTGGAGATGTCTTTCATAGGACTGCCTCCTTTCTGCCCCTATTGTACGCAATTTGGGGTATTTTTGTAAAGCAACGATCCGTTGCGCGGGCATTTCGGGGGCAGACCTGGAACAATTCATCTTTCTCTTTCAGCCTGGAATTGATATAATCGATGGAAAGAACAGGAGGCGATGATATGAAGCGATGGATGCGTACGATGGAAAGTCTGCTGGATCTGTGCGGACAGTGCAGCCTGGCCCTGGGAGAAAGCCCTGTGCGGACGGAGCGCTATGCCCGATACGAAAATTTCTCCTCTTACAGCTGGTACAACCGGATCCATTTTTGGGCCGGAGAGGAAGCCCTGTTTCACCAGATGGATGAGGAATGCCGGGGAAATCCCAAGGTGTTCAGCTTCTAGGCCGAATTGTGCGGCAGCCGGTTTTGCCGTGTGATGGAGGAGGCGGGCTTGCGGCTGATGGAGGAGCAGCAGGGAATGCTGCTCATGCTGGAAGGCGTTGCGGGAAAGCGGGATCCCCATGTCAGGCAAATCCGGCGGGAGGAACTGCCTTCATGGGTGGAGGTGAGCAGTGCGGCTTTCGGCGCGCCATGCTTTCTGAAACCCTATGAAATCCAGCATACAAATCCGCAGAACATCTTTTACGGCTATTTTCTGGAGGATGGAACCCTGGCCGGCACCAATCATCTGAATGTTTGCGGGGACAACGGGGGCATCCACGAGGTGGCGGTTCGTCCGGAGTACCGGGGCAGGGGGCTCGCTACTGCCCTGATGCAGACTGCCGTGGAGGACGCCAGACAGGCGGAGTGCCGGATGATGAGCTTGCAGGCTTCCAGTATGGGGGAGCCGGTGTACCGCCGGCTGGGGTTTCAGGTGTACGACACCATTTTCAACTATTGCCGGAGGTGACAGGGGCTTTGGCTTATGATGCCGGGGCCTCCCCGCTGAAAACCGCCCTGACTACGATCATCAGATCCGCGTTTTCCAGCCGTTCAGGCTCGGCAATTAGTGTCTCGCTGCCAAACACCTGGACGCCGCTGCCTAAATCGTACACCTTGGCGGCAAGGATGATCTCTTCACTTGGGGCCAAATTCACAGTTTGATTCCACTCAAATCCTTTAAAGGCCCAGCCCACGCTGTTAAGCCCCTGAGGGTGGGCGAGGTAGGTCTGTAAATCGCCGTCCGGCTCGTTGGTTTCGATCTGGACGTCTGTACCCACGGCTGTGCTGCCCTGGTACCGCTCTATCATAGTGACATCAATGGAGTCCACGCCCTGGGTCAGTGTTACTGGCTCCGATTTGACGCAGGTTCCGCCGGACCACTGCTCCACTTGGATGGTTCCGCCCATAATATCCTTTCCCAGCCGCACATTGTAGGACAGCCGGTTGGTATGGGCGAAGGCGTCAGAGTCTGCCAGAACAATGTGATCTCCCGGCGCAACCGGATTGGTCAAAAGGACTGCGGCTGCTCCGGCACACAGAAGCACCGCCAGCGGCACAAGCCAGACCCTGCGGTTTTTCAGGCTTGCCAGATTGCGGATGCGCCCTTTGGGATCGCCCTCTCCAAAGGCCAAAGGCATCCCGGCCACAATATGTCTGCCAGTGGCAAGGCTTAACAGCGACGCGGCATAGTCTGCCAGAACCCCATCCCCCATCTTTTTAACAACCGCCTCGTCACAGCTCATTTCCATATCTCTGGCGGCGACAATAAACGCAGCCCAAACCAGAGGATTGAACCAGTGGATACACAGGGCAGCAAAGGCCAGAGCCTTGAAAACCGGATCCAGTCTGCGGATGTGGCACTGTTCATGCAGGATGATATAGGGCTGTTCCTCCTGAGACATGGAGGAGGGAAGATAGATTTTTGGACGGATTAATCCCAGAACAAAGGGGGACGTGATTTCATCGCAGCGATAAATATTGTCTCGCAGGTGAGAAGCGGTCACCAGCTTCCTCCGAAGCCCCACATAGGAACCGGCACCGTAAAGCACCATTCCTGCCACGCCGGCCATCCACACATAGGTTGCGATTGCCATGGGCGCCTCCATAGGATCGGCGGCCAGCTGTTCCTCCCCCTGGGGCAGGGTTTCATTGATGATCTCACCCACGCCCGGGACGGGAAGAACGAGGGAGGGATTTTCTTGATGAACCAAGTCTGGCGGGATATATTCGATGCTGCTGGTCAACGCACCATTTTCCGTGACAGGGGTATTTCCCAGACTGAACAGGGAAAATCCCCAGGAAAGAGAGAACGGGCAGAGCAGCCGGAACAGGACGATGCCCCAAAGGGCATAGGAAAGGATCTTGGGAGCTCTTTGAAGCAGAAGCCGTAAGAGCAGGATGAACATAATGACAACGCTTGCGGTAAGACTCATGTTTAGCAGCTTGGGCAGAAATGTGTAGAAAAACATGCGCTTCACCCCTTGAGTCCATCAATAATCTGTTTTAATTCGTTTACCTCCTGCTCCGTCAGCTTTTTCCGTGAGCCGAAGGCCGTGAGAAAAGCGGGGAGGGAGCCGTCAAAGGTTTCCTCCACAAATTGCTGGCTTTGCATGGCGTAAAAATCCGGACGGGTAATCAGGGAGGTCACAGTGCCGTTCTGATTCTGGAACATTCCCCGGTTGCACAGCCGCTTCAAAACGGTATAGGATGTGGTAGGCTTCCAGCTGAGCTCCTGTTCCGCCAGCTTGACCAGCTGCCCGGAAGGAATGGGCTCGTGACTCCAGATGATATCCGCAAATCGGGATTCCAGCACGCCCATCTTCTGCATCATAACACCTCCTCTACAGGCTGTAGTGCAATTGCAGTCTACATCATGTAGAGCAAAATGTCAATGAAAAATCCGTCAGCACCAAGGCAAAAGGCGCCTGGGTACTGACGGACTAGCTGCTTTATGGGATGTGGGAGATCATCGGAACCGGCTTCGACCCTTTCGGGTTTACGTCTCCTGGATGTGATGGGCGGTATCCTGTTTGGACAAAAGAACAACCGTCTCCACGTGGGCGGTGCGGGGAAAGAGATCTACGGCCTGGGCGGCCTCAGCATGGTAGCCCAGCTCCTCCAAACGTTTGACATCCCGGGCCAGGGTGGCCGGGTCGCAGGAGACATAGACGATGCGGTCGGGGTTCATGGAAGCCAGGATGGCAGGCACCTCCGGACCCAGCCCCTTTCTGGGAGGATCCACACAGACCACCTGGGGACGGATGCCCTCCTGGGCCAGCTGGAACGCCACCTGTCCTGCGTCCCCGCACAGGAAACGGGCATTTTCCACCCCGTTTCTCCGGCAGTTGTCCTTGGCGTCCTCTACGGCCTGGGGGACGATCTCTGCCCCAATGACCTGGCCGGCCTGTCTGGCCATGGCCAGGGAAATGGTGCCGATGCCGCAGTAGAGATCCAGTACTGTCTCCGTTCCGGTGAGGGAGGCAAACTCCACCGCTTTGGCGTACAGCTTCTCCGTCTGGGCCAGGTTGATCTGGAAGAAGGAGGGGACGGACAGGCGGAAGGTCATGCCGCACAAGACCTCCTCCAGGTAGTCCTGGCCCCAAAGGGTGCGGTACCGATCCCCAAGAATCACATTGGTGTCCCGAGTGTTTACATTGAGCACCAGTCCTGCCAGGGCGGGGGCGGAATCCCGAAGTCGGGAGAGCAGATCCTCCCAGGCGGGCAGCTTGCTTCCATTGGCCACCACGCAGCACAGGGCCTGGCCCTGGCGGTTGGTGCGGACATAGAGGTGCCGGATGAGGCCGGTATGGGTTGTCTCATCATAGGCGGGTACCCTGTGTGCCTCCATCCAGCCCCGGAAAGCGCCCCAAATGGCGGTCACCGTCTCGGGCTGGAGCATGCAGTCTACGGCGTCCAGCACCTGGTGGCTTCTGGGACGGTAAAAGCCGATGGACAAGCCCTTGGAGGTTTGGGAGACGGGAAACTGCACCTTGTTCCGATAGCGCAGAGGCTGCTCCGACCCCAGCACAGGGGGGAGCGGGAGGTGTACGCCGCCCACACGCTCTAGAGCGTCGGCCACCCGCTGGCCCTTGGCCAGCAGCTCCTCTTCATAGGACATATGGCGGTATTGGCAGCCGCCGCATTTCCCGGCCAGGGGACAGTCGGGGGTAATCCGCTCCGGGGAGGGGGAAACCAGGGTTACGCCCCGGCCCCAGGCCACGGTTTTATTGACTTTCAGCAGCTGCACCTGCCAGGTCTCTCCCCGGATGGTGCCGGGGACAAAGACCACCCGTCCATCCAGGCGGGCCACCCCCATGCCTTCGGCGGTGTAGCCGGTGAAGGCGAGGGTGTGCAGGGTGTTTTTCTTCCATTCTGCCATGGCGGCCTCCTTGGGGGGTGTTCCCCTACCAAATTACATCAAAGTCACGGAACATGTATCATATCACAGGGGCGGCAGGATGTAAAGCTGCACTCCCGTCAGCGGTGCAGGTACTGAGGGGGCCGGAATTGCAAAGCTTCTGCCAGATGGTGGGGCAGAATGGCGTCGGAGCCGTCCAGGTCGGCGATGGTGCGGGCCACCCGGCGGATCCGGTCATAGCTGCGGGCGGTCAGGCCCATGCGTTCAAAGGCACCCCGCATGATCCGCTGGCAGTCCTCATCCAGCGTGCAGTACCGCTCCAGCTCCGGCTGCTCCATCTGGGCGTTGCAGCGACCGGTTTCCCGTTCGGTCTGGATTTGCCTGGCTCTGTCCACCCGGGCCTTGACCTGGGCGGAGGTTTCACCGCTGCCGCGGACGGACAGCTGGTCAAAGTCCAGGGCCGCTACCTCCACAAACAGGTCGATGCGATCCAGCAGCGGGCCGGACAGTCGGGAGAGGTAGCGCTGTACCTCTTGCGGAGAGCATTTGCACCGTCCGGAGGGATGCCCGTACCATCCGCATTTGCAGGGGTTCATGGCGCATACCAGCATGAACCGGCTGGGGTAGACCATGGAGCCGGAGGCACGGGAAATCTGAACCTGGCCGTCTTCCATAGGCTGGCGCAGCACCTCCAGCACGTCCTTTTGAAATTCCGGCAGCTCGTCCAGAAACAGCACGCCGTTGTGGGACAGGGAGATCTCACCGGGACGGGGGTTGGCACCGCCGCCCGCCATGCCCACGGCGGAAATGCTGTGGTGGGGGGAGCGGAAGGGACGGACGGAAATCAGGGGGTGCGCCGCGCTGGTCAGCCCCAGGACGGAGTGGATCTCCGTGGCTTCCAGGGCCTCTTCCCGTGTCATGTCCGGCAGGATAGAGGGCAGCCGCTTGGCCAGCATGGATTTGCCGGAGCCGGGAGGCCCCACCAGCAGGATGTTGTGGCTGCCGGCGGCGGCGATTTCCAGGGCACGCTTGGCCGGCTCCTGCCCCTTGACCTGGGACAGGTCTGGGGCCTGGAACGGCTCAGCCTCCCCCTTCCAGGGGGGCGCGGGCTCTATGGGGCGCTCCCCGGTAAAATGGGCCACCAGCTGAGCCACCGATTCCACAGGGTAGACCACAGGACCGTCGGCCAGGGTGGCTTCGGCGGCGTTGGCGTGGGGGACAAACAGCCGCTGAATCCCCGCCCGCTTGGCCGCCAGCGCCATGGGCAGCATTCCCGCGGTGGGGCGGAGACGGCCGCCCAGGGACAATTCCCCGACAAAGGCGCATCCCTCCTCCCGCAGGCGGAGCTGGCCTCCGGCAGCCAGCAGGCCCACCAGGATGGGCAGGTCGTACAGGGTTCCGATCTTCTTTACGTGGGCGGGGGCCAGATTGACGGTGATGCGGCTGACGGGGAAGGAGAAGCCGCAGTTTTTGATGGCCGCCCGAACCCGCTCCCGGGCCTCGCTGACGGCGGCGTCGGGCAGTCCCACGATGTTGAAGGCGGGCAATCCGCTGGACAGGTCGCATTCCACCGTCACCGGATAGCCGTTGATTCCGTGGAGCCCCAGAGATTGGACGGGATAGATCATAGGCGTACCCCCATACAAAGAAAACAGTTTCATGCCAGATGCGTTGAGACATCTTGCAGTGGAAACTGACACGAATGTTAGTATTTATTCGCTACCAGAGAAAGAAAATAGAAAAAGTGTTGATTATTTTGATGGATTAGGAAGAAATTTCCTGAAATACCCCACATTATTGTAATCTTATGCAGGAAAAATTGCAATAGCATATAGGAAATTTAATAGAAAAAATCGGAAAAAAACCGGTTTATCAATTTACAAAGGGATAAAAAAGTGATAAACTACTCCCGTGTCAGTAAAATTCCCCCCCCTCTGTCCGTCCGGTGGGGGCCGGGTATCTGTCATAGGAAAAAAGTTATAATTAATATAACAATTTCCACCATGGGCACTGAGACAAAAACCCGGTAAAATAGGACGGAGATATACATCGGGGCTTTGCCGGCTCCGGTGTGTTACCATTTGAATAAGGAAGAAAGTAGGGAACTCTATGGCAAGAAAGTTCAAAACCATGGACGGCAACAATGCTGCGGCATATGTCAGCTACGCCTTTACTGAAGTAGCCGGCATCTACCCCATTACGCCGTCCAGCCCCATGGCCGACTATGTTGACCAGTGGGCCGCGCAGGGCCAGAAGAACATCTTCGGCACCACCGTTAAGGTGATCGAGATGCAGTCTGAGGCCGGTGCTGCCGGTACCGTTCACGGTTCTCTGGCTGCCGGTGCCCTGACCACCACCTACACCGCTTCTCAGGGCCTGCTGCTGATGATCCCCAATATGTATAAGATCGCCGGCGAGCTGCTGCCCGGTGTGTTCCATGTGTCTGCCCGTACCGTGGCTGCCCAGTCTCTGAACATCTTCGGCGATCACTCCGACGTGATGGCTTGCCGTCAGACCGGCTTTGCCATGCTGGCTGAGAGCAACGTGCAGGAGGTCATGGATCTGGCTCCTGTGGCCCATCTGGCCGCCATCAAGGGCCGCGTCCCCTTCATCAACTTCTTCGACGGCTTCCGTACCTCTCACGAGATCCAGAAGATCGCCATTTGGGACTACAAGGATCTGGCTGAGATGGTTGACATGGACGCCGTTGCCGCGTTCCGTCAGCGTGCTCTGAATCCCGAGCATCCCACCATGCGCGGTTCTCACGAGAACGGCGATATCTTCTTCCAGCACCGCGAGGCCTGCAACCCCTACTACGAGGCTCTGCCTGAGATCGTAGAGGAGTATATGGGCAAGGTCAACGCCAAGCTGGGCACCGATTACCAGCTGTTCAACTACTACGGCGCTGCCGACGCTGACCGCGTCATTATTGCCATGGGTTCCATCTGCGATGTGGCTGAGGAGGTCATTGACTACCTCAACGCTCACGGCGAGAAGGTGGGCCTGGTGAAGGTCCGCCTGTACCGCCCCTTCCGGGCTGACAAGCTGATCGCCGCCATCCCCGCTACCGCCAAGAAGATCGCCGTCCTGGATCGTACCAAGGAGCCTGGCGCTCTGGGCGATCCCCTGTACCTGGACGTGATCACCGCTCTGGCCACCGCTGGCATCACCGACAAGACGGTCGTTGGCGGCCGCTACGGCCTGGGCTCCAAGGATACGCCTCCCAAGAGCGTGTTCGCTGTCTATGAGAACCTGGCTCAGGACAAGCCCAAGGATCACTTCACCATCGGCATCGTGGACGACGTGACCAACAGCTCCCTGGAGGAGAAGGAGTCCGCCAACACCGCCGCTGAGGGCACCATCGAGTGCAAGTTCTGGGGCCTGGGCGGCGACGGTACCGTGGGCGCCAACAAGAACTCCATCAAGATCATCGGCGACCACACCGACAAGTACGTGCAGGCTTACTTCCAGTACGACTCCAAGAAGACCGGCGGTGTCACCGTCAGCCATCTGCGCTTCGGCGACCACGCCATCAAGAGCCCCTACTATATCAACAAGGCTGACTTTGTGGCCTGCCACAATCCTTCCTATATCATCAAGGGCTTCCCCATGGTCCGCGATGTAAAGCCCGGCGGCACCTTCCTGATCAACTGCCAGTGGTCCGCTGAGGAGCTGGACAAGCACATGCCCGCTGTGGCCAAGCGTTATATCGCTGCCAACAACATCCAGGTCTACACCATCGACGCCATCGACCTGGCTGCTCAGATCGGCATGGGCAAGCGCACCAACACCATTCTGCAGTCTGCCTTCTTCTCCCTGGCCAAGGTCATGCCCCAGGAGGAGGCCATCCAGTATATGAAGGATGCCGCCACCAAGTCCTACCTGAAGAAGGGCCAGGACATCGTGGACATGAACCACAAGGCCATCGACGCCGGCGCTACCGCCTTCAAGAAGTTCGACGTTCCCGCCTCCTGGGCTACCGCTGAGGATGTGAAGACCGAGAACACCCTGACCGGTCCCGCCAAGCTGGTGAAGATGGTTGAATCCATCCTGGATCCCGTGGGCCGCATGGACGGCGACAGCCTGCCTGTTTCCGCCTTCGCCGATCACGTGGACGGCACCTTCGAGCAGGGCGCCTCCGCCTACGAGAAGCGCGGCGTGGCCGTGTCTGTCCCCGCTTGGGACGCCACCAAGTGCATCCAGTGCAACCAGTGCTCCTTCGTCTGCCCCCACGCCACCATCCGTCCCTACGCTCTGACCGAGTCCGAGGCTGCCAATGCGCCTGAGGCTGCCAAGATCGTGGACGTGAAGGCCGGCAAGGGCAAGGGCGTTTACAAGTTCGCCATGGCTGTCAGCCCCCTGGATTGTATGGGCTGCGGCGTGTGTGCCAAGATCTGCCCCGCCGGCGCCCTGACCATGGTGCCTCAGGAGCAGGAGGCCGCTCAGCAGGACGTGTTCGACTACATGGTCGCCAATGTGTCCACCAAGGCTGACGTCACCGACCTGACCGTGAAGGGCAGCCAGTTCAACAAGCCTCTGCTGGAGTTCTCCGGCTCCTGCGCCGGCTGTGCCGAGACTGCTTATGCCCGCCTGATCACTCAGCTGTTCGGCGATCGGATGTATATCTCCAACGCCACCGGCTGTTCCTCCATCTGGGGCGGCCCCGCTGCTACCTCTCCCTACACCACCAACGCCGAGGGCAAGGGTCCCGCTTGGGCCAACTCCCTGTTCGAGGACAACGCCGAGCACGGTCTGGGCATGTACCTGGGCCAGAAGGCCATCCGCGACCGTCTGTGCGCCAAGCTGGAGGCTATGGCTGCTGCCGAGGCTACTCCCGCCGAGGCCAAGGCTGCCATCCAGGCCTTCCTGGAGACCAAGGACGACGGCGCTGCCAACCAGGCTGCTACCGCTGCTCTGGTGGCTGAGCTGGAGAAGGGCGCCGCTGCCGGCTGCGAGGCCTGCAAGGAGATCCTGGAGGAGAAGGAGTACCTGAACAAGAAGTCCGTGTGGATCTTCGGCGGCGACGGCTGGGCCTACGACATCGGCTTCGGCGGCGTGGACCACGTGCTGGCTTCCGGCGAGGATGTGAACATCTTCGTGTTCGACACCGAGGTGTACTCCAACACCGGTGGACAGGCTTCCAAGGCCTCCAACATCGGCCAGGTGGCTCAGTTCGCCGCTGCCGGTAAGACCGTGGCCAAGAAGAGCCTGGCTGAGATCGCCATGACCTACGGCTACGTCTATGTGGCTCAGATTGCCATGGGCGCCAACATGAACCAGACCCTGAAGGCGATTGCTGAGGCCGAGGCCTATCACGGCCCCTCCCTCATCATCGGCTATGCTCCCTGTGAGATGCACAGCATCAAGGGCGGCATGACCAACTGCCAGGGCGAGATGAAGAAGGCTGTGGAGTGCGGCTACTGGAACCTGTTCCGGTTCAACCCCGCTCTGAAGGCCGAGGGCAAGAACCCCTTCACTCTGGACAGCAAGGCTCCCGCCGGCGGCTATCAGGAGTTCCTGATGAACGAGGCCCGCTACTCCAGCCTGACCCGTTCCTTCCCCGAGCGTGCTAAGGAGCTGTTCGCCCTCAACGAGGAGACTGCCAAGGCCCGCTACGAGAAGCTGGTCCGCATGCAGGAGATGTACAAGGCCTGATTGTGTCAATCGACCCTGTCACCTAAATGATAGACGGAGGACCGTCCCAAAGGGACGGTCCTCCGTTTTTTCAAGGGAAAAGGCCCGCCGGACATATGTCCGGCGGGCCTCAGGCTGTCGAAAAAGTCCAGCAAAAGCTGGGCTTTTTCATTTGTAAGCGGTACAATAGTAACAGGTGGTGAGGAAGATGCTGGAACGAGGGAAGATGGACCGCAATGTGATAGAAATGGTGG
>CALXDY010000064.1 GCA_944387225.1 uncultured Oscillospiraceae bacterium
CTTTTACTCATGAAGGATCTGGTCTCCTCTCATACAGTTGTTGTGTGGTAACTCAACTATAACCGATGAGACCTTATCCTTCATCTTTTTTACTTCTTCTGTCCAATATGTATTGTACTCCTACACATCCGGGGAGGAAAACTTCCACTTCACTCTTGACTTTTCACGCGGTTGCAGATAGAATAAGGAAGATTCCAGTCCGGGTGCCGGCGGATCGGTGCAACCAAATACATGCTAGTGTGGCTCAGGGGTAGAGCAGCTCACTCGTAATGAGCAGGCCGTGGGTTCGATTCCCACCACTAGCTCCAGTTCATTTGTCCTCTTCCCGGAAGAGGACAAATTTTTTTCAGGGCCGGAACGGGGTAGATTCCGGACGGTGTACAGACAGAAAGATCAGGTGAGGTGCAAGTGCAGGCAAATGTAACTTCTTCCCGGACCGATGTGTTTGAAAACATGCCCGTAGCCTCCGCGCTGCGGACGATGGTGGTTCCGGCGGTCAGCAGTCAGCTGATTGTGCTGATTTACAATATGGCTGATACCTTTTTTATCGGTCGGACGAACAATCCGTATATGGTGGCGGCCACCTCCCTGATCCTGCCGGTATTCAACATCACCCTGTGCCTGGCTGGACTGGCAGGCATCGGCGGCGGGTCGTTAATTTCCCGGCTGCTTGGTCAGGGCCAGGAGCAGGAAGCCCGGCGGGTCAGTGCCTTTTCCTTGTACCTGGGCCTGATCATTTCCGCCCTGTTCGCGGTGGGAATGGCGGTATTTATGGAGCCCATCCTGACGCTGCTGGGGGCGGGGGACAATACCATGCAGTACGCCAAGCAGTACGCCGCCTGCGTCATTGTGGCCGGGGGTGTGCCCACGGTACTGTCCAACGTGCTGGCTAACCTGATTCGCAGCATCGGACGCTCCAAGGAGGCCAGCGCGGGAATTATCCTGGGCGGCGTTTTGAACATCGCTCTGGATCCTCTGTTCATGTTTGTGGTGATGCCGGACGGCTGGGAGGTCTTGGGCGCCGGGCTGGCTACCTGCCTGTCCAACTGCGCTGCGCTGCTGTTTTTCCTGTCTGTGCTGGTGCGGATGGGCCGGGGAAGGTCCATCACCTTCTCCCTTCGGGGCGGGCTGCCCCGGAAGGGAAGCATCGCCGCCGTGTTCGGGGTGGGGGTGCCTTCTGCCGTGGTGACCTTTCTGTTTGACCTGGACTATGTGGTGCTGGACAAGCTGATGGTGCGTTACGACGACCTGGCCCTGGCGGCCATCGGCATTGTGCTGAAGGTGGAGCGCTTCCCCCTGAATGTGGGTATCGGGATCTGTCAGGGTATGATGCCCCTGGTGGCTTACAACTACACCGCAGGGAACCGGCAGCGGATGGAGGATATTATTCGTCTGGCACGGCGGGTGGGTTTGATTACCGCCGCGGTCAGTATCGTCTTGTATGAGTTGTTCGCCTTCCAGTTTGCCAACCTTTTTATCTCCGATCCCCAGACGTTGTCCCTGGCCTCCCAGTTTCTCCGGATTCGGGTGCTGGCTACCCCACTGATGTTTATCAGCTTCTTCACCGTTTACCTCTTCCAGGCCTTTGGCAGGGGGCGGGTGTCCCTGTTCCTGGGAGTTACCCGGTGGCTGGTGTTCAATATCCCTATGCTGTTCATCCTTAACGCGATCTTCGGCATGTTTGGCCTGGTGTGGTCTCAGGCGGTGGCGGACATCCTCACCGTTACCCTCTCCGTCTACGTCTATCGCACCCGCCGCCCCCCGCTTTCTTGAAAGAAAGCTTGGCAAAGAACTTCCTGGGAAGCTTCGCTTCCCCTTGGCCACGGCTGGAGTGGGTGCAGAAAATGGGCTGTCCCACGCAGGAAAATCCTCCATAGAAACAAACACATCCCCGGGATTTACCCGGGGATGTGTTTTTGTGTTTTCATGGGCGCATAATCCGCACAGATCTGCAGGCGGGCGCGGCACGAACGTTTCCTTGTCAGCTTTGTTCGGAGGAGAGCAGAACAGTCTGCTACCCGCACAGAGCTGCAGGAGAGCGCGGCAGGAAGTTTTCTTTGCCTACTTTCTTTTTCAAAAGAAAGTAGGGAGGTTATTCGGCGGCCATCGCCTTGGCGGCCTCGATGGCCTTGGCCTGGGCGGCAGGGGGGCAATCCTCGTAACGGACGAAGTGGAAGGTGAAGGAGCCACGGCTCTGGGTCATAGCCCGCAGGTCGATGGCGTAGGAAGTCATCTCCGCCATAGGCACTTCAGCCTCAATGATCTGCTCGCCGCCGGGGGCGGGAGTCATACCCATGACGCGGCCGCGGCGCTTGTTCAGGTCGCCGATGACGTCGCCCATGTAGCTGTCGGGCACGGTGACCTTCAGCTCGCCCACGGGCTCCAGCAGGACGGGGTTGCCTTCGGGCATAGCGGCCTTGTAAGCCAGCTGAGCGGCGGTCTTGAAGGCGATTTCGGAGGAGTCCACAGGGTGGTAGCTTCCATCGTACAGCACAGCCTTCAGATTCACCACAGGGTAGCCGGCCAGGGGACCATGGACGCAGGCTTCCCGCAGACCCTTCTCCACGGCGGGGAAGAAGTTCTTGGGCACGGAGCCGCCGAAGACCTCCTCAGCGAAGACCATCTCTTCCTCGTCGGGGTTGGGCTCGAAGCGGACCCACACGTCGCCGAACTGGCCGCTGCCGCCGGTCTGCTTCTTGTGGCGGCCCTGCTTGGAGACCGTCTTGCGGATCTTCTCACGGTAGGGAACGCGGGGAGTCTTCAGCTCGGTATCCACGTTGAAGCGGCTCTTCAGCTTAGACACCAGCACATCCACCTGGATGTCGCCGGCGGCGTAAATGACCATCTGATGGGTCTCGGCGTTGTTGACCACGGTGAAGGAGGGATCCTCCTCGTTGAGGCGGTTGAGGCCCTGAGCCACCTTATCCTCCTGACCTCTGGTCTTGGGGGAGATGGCCACGGAATAGTTGGGCTCGGCGAAGGGGATGGGAGCCAGGGTGATGACCTTACGGCTGTCGCACAGGGTGTCGCCGGTCTTTACCTTCTCCATCTTGCCGATGGCGCCGATGTCGCCGCAGGAGAGCTCCTTGA
>CALXDY010000065.1 GCA_944387225.1 uncultured Oscillospiraceae bacterium
CTTGGCGGCGGAGGGATCCCGCCGCTGTATGCCGCTGCAGCATCTGGAGGAAAACCTGTTCGGGACGGGAGAACGGCCCCGGGTGCCGGCAGAAGGGGCGGTGGAGCTGTTTTCCGCGTCTACCCTCCGTTCCGAGGTGGAGTGGGCGGCCTCCCGCATTCGGGAGCTGGTGCGGACCCAGGGCCTGCGGTGGCGGGAGATCGGAGTGGCAGCCCGGGACTTTGGAACCTACCAGCCCTTGATTGAGGCGGTGTTTCCCCGGTACCAGGTTCCGGTGTTTACCAGCCGCATGTCCAATATTCTGGAAAAGCCCATCCTCACCCTGGTGACTGCGGCTCTGGATACCGTTGCCAATGGATACCGGTATGAAGATATCTTCCGGTATTTGAAAACAGGGCTGACCGATCTGAGCCAGGAGGATCGGGACCTGCTGGAAAATTATGTGCTGAAATGGAATCTGCGGGGCAGCCAGTGGACGGGAAAACGGCCCTGGTCCATGCACCCTAAGGGCTTCGGCTTCCCTATGGAAGAGGAGGATCGGGCTCTCGTAGAGCACCTGGACTCCCTGCGCCGCCGGGTGGCCGGTCCGTTGGAACGACTACGTACAAACCCCTTGAAAAATGGAGAGGGGCAGGCAATTGCACTTTACAGCTTCTTGGAGGAAATCGGCTTGCCGGAACGGCTGGACAGCCTGGTGGAGGAGCTGAAAAGGCGGGAACAGCCTACCTTGGCGGAGGAGTACCGCCAGCTGTGGGAGATCCTGTGCCGGGGCCTGGAGCAATGTGCTGCTTTGTTGGGGGAGGCACCCATGGAGCTGGAGGAGTTTGCCGGGGTGTTCCGTCTGGTGCTGTCTCAGTATGATGTGGGTGCCATTCCTGTTTCCCTGGATCGGGTGACGGCCGGGGAGACCACCCGTCTCACCGGCCAGGGAGTGAAGATTCTGTTTCTTCTGGGGGCGGACGATCTGTCCATTCCCAAAGCCAGCAGCCCCCCAGGACTGCTGTCCGACCAGGAACGGGCGCTGCTGGCCCTCCACGGCGTGGAAGTGGGTCAGACAGCCCGGGATTTGCTGTACCGGGAGATGACCACCGTCTACCTTACCTGTGCCCGGCCGACGGAGAAACTGGTGGTTTCTTGGCCTGGGCAGAGCGACAGCGGGGAGGAGCGCCGTCCCAGTTTTTTGGTGGAGCGCCTGCTGCGTCTCTTTGAAGGACTTAAGGTGGCAAGGGAAGAAGCCTTACAAGGGATTTTCCGTCTGGCCGCCCCTGCCCCGGCCCTGGAGCAGGCGGGTCATGACCGCCGCGTACGGGAGGTGCTGCGGAAGGTGCCCGGCTGCGGGCCACAGGTGGAGCAGCTGGAGCGGGCAGAGGGTTGGAGCCGGGGGCGGTTGTCCCGGCTGGCGGTGGATCAACTCTATGGCCGCCGGATCGCCATGTCGGCCTCCCGGATGGATCGATACAAATCCTGTCACTTCTCCTACTTCATGCGATACGGCCTGTCCGCCCAGCCCCGCCGGGCGGCGGGATTTGACGCCCCGGAGTACGGCACCTTTGTCCACTATGTGCTGGAGCGTGTTTTGCAGGATGAAATGTTCCACCAGACCACCCTGGAGGGATGGGACGACCCGGAAGGCGGGGCATCCCGCCGGAAACGGCTGCGGGAACTGACCCAACAGGCGGTGGAGCGGTATGTGACGGAAGAACTTGGGGGCCTGGAACACCAGACCCATCGCTTCCGGTATCTGTTCGGCCGGCTGCTCCGTTCGGTGCAGGCGGTGGTGGATAACGTGGCTCAGGAGCTGGCTGTCTCTCAGTTCCGTCCCCTGTACTTTGAGCTGGGCTTCGGCCGGCGGGGAGACCTGCCTCCTGTGGAATTTACCGCGGCGGGGGTGACACTCAGCGTCAGCGGCTTGGTGGACCGGGTGGACGGCTGGGTCCATGACGGTCGGCTGTATCTGCGGGTGGTGGACTATAAGACCGGACGGAAATCCTTCGATCTGACGGAGGTGTTTAACGGCCTGGGCTTACAGATGCTGCTGTATCTCTTCACATTGGAGCAGCAAGGAGAAAAGCTTTACAATATGCCTGTGGAAGGGGCTGGCGTGCTTTATCTGCCCGCCCGGGACGCCATTGTGGCAGGCAGCCGGGGAATGAGTGATGAACAGTGGCGCCAGCGGCTGGACAAGGAGCTGACCCGCTCCGGTCTGGTGCTGGACGACCCCTCTGTACTGGAAGCCATGGAGCGGCCGGGGGAGAAGGGCTACCGTTTCCTGCCCCTGAAGGTGTCCAAGACCACGGGGGAGATTTCCGGGGATATGTTGGCCTCGGCGGCCCGGCTGGGGAAGCTGGGCGGGCACATTCAGCGGGTGCTGGAGGAGATCTGTCGGGAGGTGGCTCAGGGCAACATCACCGCCGACCCCTTCTGGCGGGGACCGGATAAAAATGCCTGCCGCTACTGTGACTATGCCGCCGCCTGCCTGTTTGAAGACGGCCGGGGCGGGGACTGCCGCCGGTGGCTGCCCACTCTGAAAAGCGCCGCCTTCTGGGAGCGGATCGAAAACAAGGAGAACGACCATGAGTAAGAATATTCTGATTATCAACGACATGCCGGGGTACGGCAAGGTGGCTCTGTCGGCCATGCTGCCCATTTTGTCCACCTTGGGGCACAGCGTCTACAACCTGCCTACCGCCCTGGTGTCCAACACCCTGGATTACGGGAAATTCACCATCCTGGACACCACGGACTACATGGAGAAATCCATCGCCGTGTGGAAGAAGCTGGGGTTCACCTTTGACTGCATTACCACCGGGTTTCTGGCTTCCGCCAGGCAGGTGGACATTATCCGCCAGTTCATTGAAAGCCAGCGGAAAAAGGATCTGCTGGTGATGACCGACCCCATTATGGCCGACGACGGCAAGCTATATAACGGCGTGGGGCCGGAGACGGTGGACAACATGCGCCGTCTGGTGGGAATAGCCGATGTGACCGTCCCCAATGTCACCGAGGCCACCTTCCTTACGGGGCTTTACGTAGGCCGGAAATCCCTGACCCGGGAGGAGGCCCGGGCCCTGGTGGACGGCATGCTGGAGCTGGGGCCCCGGTCCGTGGTGGTGACCAGCGGTGTGGAGGCGGAGACTGGAGAACACGTGGTCTGGGGCTACAACCACAAGACCGGTGCTTACTTTACCCTGCCCTATCAGTTTATTAAGGTACATTTCCCGGGTACGGGGGACATGTTCTCCGCGGTACTGGTGGGGGAGCTGCTGTCCGGTACCGCCCTGGAGCCGGCGGTGCGCCGGGCCATGGATGTGCTGGAGACCATGATCTTCATGGAGCGGAACGAGTTTGAGAAAAACAAGGGCATCCGGGTGGAACGGTTCCTGGGCCTGCTGCGGCAGAATTGAGGAGATGACTGTGATGTGGGTAGGATTTGCCCTGCTTTCCGCGGTGTTTGCCGCCCTCACCTCCATCCTGGCCAAGTTGGGCATGGAGGGGATCAACTCCAACCTGGCCACCGCTATCCGGACCGTGGTGGTTCTAGTGATGGCTTGGGGCATTGTGCTGGCCACCGGGCGGCACCGGGAGCTGGCGGACATCGGAGCAAGAAGCTGGGTGTTTCTGGTGCTGTCCGGGGCGGCTACAGGCCTTTCCTGGCTGTGTTATTACCGGGCTCTCCAGCTGGGACAGGCCAGCAGGGTGGTGCCGATTGACAAGCTCAGCGTGGTGATTTCCATGGTGCTGGCCTTTGTGATTCTGAAGGAGCCGGTCACGGTGAAGACACTGTTGGGTGGCGGACTGATCACCCTGGGCACCTTTGTACTGATTCTGTAAAAGAAGGAGGGAAGAGAGATGGCCTTTCCCTTGACGGAGGAACAACGCCGGGTGGTGGACCACCGGGGCGGGGAACTGCTGGTATCTGCCGCAGCAGGTTCGGGCAAGACCCGGGTTCTGGTGGAGCGGCTGTTGGAGCGGGTGACGGGAGAGGGGCTGGACATTGACCAGTTTCTGGTCATCACCTACACCAAGGCGGCGGCGGCGGAGCTGCGCTCCCGTGTGGCCCTGGAGCTGTCCCGCCGTCTGGCGGAAGATCCGGGCAACCGCCACCTCCGCCGTCAGACCACCCTGGTCTATCAGGCCAGGATCTCTACCATCCACTCCTTCTGCGCAGCCCTGCTTCGGGAAAGCGGACATCTGCTGGATCTGGATCCTGATGCCCGACTGTGCGAGGAGAGCGAGGGCCTACTGCGGATGACCCAGGTACTGGACGACCTGCTGGAGGAGGAATATCAGGCCATCACTCCCGACTGTGACTTTACCTGCCTGGTGGACACTCTGTCCGCCGGCCGGGACGACAGCCGGCTGGCCCAGATTGTGCTGGATGTGTACGGAAGGGTACAAAGCCACCCCAATCCCGAGGCCTGGCTGACGGAGCAGATCCGCCTCTGGGAGCTGGAGGGGATCACCGATGTGGGGGACAGCGTCTGGGGCCGTTTCCTTCTAGATGAGGCCTGCCGCCGGGGAGAGGGGTGCGCCGCCCGGCTGCGGGAGGCCTTGGCCCTGGCCCGGCAGGATGAGCTGCTGACGGAAAACTATGTCCCGTCCCTGGAGGCTACGCTGGCCGCACTGGAGGAATTTCTGAGCAAGAGCGGCTCCGGCTGGGACGCCGCCATGGCCTGCCTGCCCATTCCCTTTCCGGCGGTAGGCCGGAAGCGGAAACGGAGCGCACCCCTCAGTCCCGGAGAAGAGGCTGCCGCCCAGGGGGCGACCCTGCGGGTGAAGGCGCTGCGGGACGGGGTGAAGGAACAGCTTTCCCAGATGGAGCCATGGTTCCAGGGGGACAGCGCCCAGTTGCTGGAGGATCTGGCCGCTGTCCGTCCGGCGGTGCGGGGGCTGATGAATCTGGTGATTCGTTTCCAAAAGGCCTATGGGGCGGAGAAGCGCCGCCGGGGTCTGGTGGACTTCTCCGATCTGGAGCACTATGCCGTGGCCCTGCTCACAGATCCCCGGACAGGGGAGCCTACCCCGCTGGCCCAGGCCTGGGGGGCCCGTTTTGCGGAGGTGATGGTGGACGAGTATCAGGACACCAACCAGGTGCAAAACGCCATCTTCACCGCCATTTCCCAGGGGGGAAAAACCCTGTTCCAGGTGGGGGACGTGAAGCAGTCCATCTACCGTTTCCGTCTGGCTGACCCAACCATCTTTCTGAGCAAGTACCACGCCTTCCCGGAGGGGGGCGAGGGGATTGCGGATGGCCCCAGCAAGCGGGTGCTGTCCCGGAACTTCCGCTCCCGGCCCCAGGTACTGGAGGGATGCAACGACCTATTCCGGGCCATCATGTCCCCCCAGGTTGGAGAGCTGGACTACACCGACGATCAGGCACTGGTGCCCGGGGCGGCCTTTTCGGAACCGGAGGGGGCGGATTACGCTCTGGAGCTGAATGTGCTGGATCTTCTTCCCGCGGAGGAAAACTCCGAGGGAGAGCGGGCGGACAAGAACGCGTTGGAGGCGGCCTGGGCGGCCGGACGGATTCGCCGGCTGCTGGACCAGCCGCTGATGATCCGGGACGGGGATGGTCAGCGGCCTGTGGTACCCTCTGATATCATGATCCTGCTCCGTAGCCCGGGGGTGGTGCTGCACCACTACATCAAGGCGCTGGAGGAGGCGGGTATCCCCTGGTCGGCGGAGGGCGGGGAGGACTTCTTCTCCACCAGTGAGGTAAATGTAGCCCTGGCCCTGCTCCAGGTGGTGGACAACCCCAGGCAGGACGTGCCCCTGATCGCCGTGCTTCGCTCCCCGGTGTACGGCTTCGACGGGGACAAGCTGGCCCGGCTGCGGGCAAACTGCCGGGGCGGGGACTTCTACACCGCCGTGGTACAGGCGGCTGAGGCGGGGGATGAGGACTGCGCCCGTTTTCTGGAGCAGCTGGAGCAGCTGCGCTTTGGAGCGGGGGAGCGAACCTGCCGTCAGCTGATCTGGCATATCTATGAGACCACTAATCTCCTGGGCCTGTTCGGCGCGCTGCCCCAGGGCCAGGCCAGGCAGGAAAATCTGCTGACCCTCTATGCCCTGGCCGGGCAGATGGAGGACAGCGGGAGCCGATCCCTGTTTTCCTTCCTCCTGCGCCTGGAGCGGCTGCGGGCCAGCGGCGGCAAAATCACCGGCGTGGGCGGCCGGGAGGGGGACGGGGTATCCATCCTGTCCATTCACCGTTCCAAGGGCCTGGAACGGCCGGTGGTGCTGGTGTGCGGCCTGGCCCGGCGGCTGAACCGGGAGGACATGACCCGGCCGGTGCTTTTCCATCCCAAGCTGGGCGTTGGCCCCAAGGGGCTGGACCGGGAGCGGATGATCGAATACCCCACCCTGGCCCGGCAGGCGGTTGCCAGGAAGCTGGAGCTGGAGATGCTGTCGGAGGAGATGCGGCTGCTTTATGTGGCCATGACCCGGGCACAGGAGAAGCTGATTCTGTCGGTGGCCCTGGGGGACGGGAAGCGAGCCTTGGAGCGTCTGGCCCATGGGGCGGAGTCGCCGGTATCTCCCCTGACACTGGAGGATCAGCAGAGCGTGGGCCAGTGGATTCTCCTCCATGCCCTCACCAGGCCGGAGGGAGATCAGCTCCGGTCGCTGGCCGGCCGGGACTGTCCGGTGGGCACCGGGTATGGCCCGGCCTGGGACATCCGGTGGATTTCCCTGGATCAGCTTGAGAAGGGGGAGAGCCGAACAGAGGACGGAAAGCCGGAGCCCAACCGGGGGCCGGAGCTTCCGGAGGATCTGGCTCAGGCCCTGACTTGGCGCTACCCCTGGCAGGGAGCGGTGGATATGCCCTCCAAGCGCACCGCCACCCAGCAGAAGGGACGGCCGGTGGATCAGGAGGCGGCCCAGGAGGCACAGCCTCTGGACCAGCGGCGGCCCCAGGAGGCGGAACCGGTTTACCGGCCGGACTTTATGGTGCGGGCCAAGGGGCTTACCGCCGCCCAGCGGGGCTCTGCCCTCCATATGGCCATGGAGTACGCGCCCCTGGACGGGGATCTGTCCCGGGAGGGGATCGCCAAACACCTGGATCAGCTGACGGAAAAGGGCTTCTTTACCCCGGAGCAGCGCCAGGCTGTGGATCCCGCCATCCCCGCCGCCTTTTTTGCCTCGCCGCTGGGACGGCGAATGGCGGCGGCGGAAGAACTCCACCGGGAATTTAAATTCTCCCTGCTGACCGATGCCGGCCTGTATGGCTGCCCCCTGGAGGGGGAGGAGGTACTGCTCCAAGGCGTGATTGACGCCTGGTTTGCCGAGCCGGACGGGCTGGTCCTGGTGGACTTCAAAAGTGACTGGGTGATTCCCGGACAGGAGGAGGCCCACAGCCAACGGTACCAGGGGCAGATGGAGGCTTACCGCATGGCTCTGGAGCGGATCACCGGACGGCGGGTGAAGGAATGGGTGCTGTGGTATTTCTCCACGGGGACAGGGGTTTCCGGAAAAGAAAAAAATTGAAATTTGTACTTGCAATTTGAAAAAGTATATGGTAACATACTAGTTGCGTTTACAAACGATCCCTCCAAGGAGAAAGAGGTGAAGATAGAATGAAGGCAGGAATCCATCCCGACTATCAGCAGACCACCATCCGGTGCGCCTGTGGCAACGTGATCGAGACTGGCTCCACCAAGAAGGACATCCGTGTTGAGGTGTGCTCCAAGTGCCACCCCTTCTACACCGGCAAGCAGAAGATGGTGGATACCGGCGGTCGTGTCAGCCGCTTCAACAAGAAGTTTGGTCTGGACAAGAAGTAAGATTGCGTCTCAAAAGCCGCACCGAGGGATCGGTGCGGCTTTTTCATCGTCTGGGCGGCACATTTCCCACGGGAAGCCGCGTAAAATAGACCCGAATCAAAACTGTCAGGAGGAGCTTATCATGCTGAAAGCCATTGACCCCAAAAGTTTGAATGAGAACGTGTTTTCCCTCATCGGAGACCGCTGGATGCTGATTACCGCGGGGAACCGGGACAGCCGGAACACCATGACTGCCTCCTGGGGCGGCCTGGGTGTGATCTGGGGCGCTCCCTCCGCTACCTGCTACGTCCGACCCCAGCGGTACACCAAGGAGTTTCTGGATCGGGAAGAATACTTCACCCTCAGCTTTTACGGGGAGGAGTGGAAGAAGGCCTTGTCCCTGTGCGGCAGCAAGAGCGGCCGGGAGGTAGATAAGGAGGCGGGGTGCGGCCTGACTCCCGCCTATGCCGCCTGCGGCGCCCCCTACTATGAGCAGGCGGAGCTGGTGCTGGTGTGCCGCAAGCGCTTTGCCCAGCCTATGGATCCCGCTCTGATTCCGGAGGAGATCAAGGAGAAGTGGTACCCACAGCGGGACTATCACACCATCTATATCGGGGAGATCGTGGAGGCCTTGAGCCGGTAAAGCCGCGGAATATCCCCCTTTGGAGGACAAAAGGAATTGACAAATGAAAAAGGAAACCGGGTGGTGCTGGTGGGCCTGAATGCCCACAGCCTGTCCCGGGAGGAAAATGCCACCGAGGAGTCTATGGAGGAACTGTCCGACCTGCTGGAAACGGCGGGAGGCGAGACGGTGGGTGTGGTGATGCAGGCCAAGGACAGCCCGGATCCTCGCACCTTCATCGGCCAGGGCAAGGTGGAGGAAGTCAAGCAGCTGGTACAGGCTATGGATGGGGATATGGTGATTTTTGATAATCCCCTGTCTCCCTCCCAGCAGCGAGTGCTCAGTGAGGAATTGAAGGTGGCTGTCCTGGATCGGTCGGCCTTGATTCTGGACATTTTCGCTCAGCGGGCCCGGACCCGGGAGGGGCGGCTTCAGGTGGAGCTGGCCCAATACAAGTATCTGCTGCCCCGGCTGCTGGGCATGTGGACCCACCTGGAGCGTCAGGAGGGTGCCATCGGCACCCGCGGCCCCGGCGAGACCCAGCTGGAAACCGACCGGCGGCACATCCGAAAGAAAATCTCCAAGCTGGAGGAGGAACTGAAGGATGTGCGCCGGGTACGGGCTACCCAGCGGGAGCGGCGGGAGAAAAACGAGGTGCCGGTGGTGGCCATTGTGGGCTATACCAACGCGGGTAAGTCCACGCTGCTCAATCACCTCACCGGGTCGGATATCCCGGCCAACAACCGGCTGTTCGACACCCTGGACACCACCACCCGGATGCTGGAGATCTCCGACACCTGCACGGTACTGCTCAGCGACACGGTGGGCTTTATCCGCAAGCTGCCCCACCACCTGGTGGAGGCATTCAAGGCCACGCTGGAGGAGCTGTCTTTCGCCGATCTGCTGCTCCACGTGATCGATGCCTCCAACCCCCAGTGGCGGGAACAGGCGGAGGTGGTGGAACAGCTCATCACCGAGCTGGGAGCCGCCCAGACCCCCTGCATCCAGGTATTCAACAAATGCGACCTGTGGACGGGGGATATCCGGCCCCACGGGGAAAACATTGTGTCCATCTCCGCGAAAACGGGGGAGGGCGTGGACGGGCTGATCCAGGCCATCGGAAAACGGCTGGATCAGGGCAACCGCCGTGTGACCATCCACCTGCCCTATGACAAGGGTGGGCTGCTGGAGCAGCTGTACCGGGAGTCCAAGGTGGAGTCGGTGGACTACGGCCAGACCATTGACGTGGTGGCCGTGTGCACCCCCAAGACCATCGGGCGTCTGGGCCCCCTGGTAGAGGGGTGGAAGCCCCGGAAGGAACCCTGGGAGGACTGAGTGCTTCCCATGAGAGAAAGACAACCGCAGGGAGAGAAGGCGTATGACGGAATATTATATCCCCACCCAGGCCGGTCAGGCCGAGCTGGTGGAAAAGCGCTCCCGGTTCATCGGCCAGGTCTGGCGGGTGGACAGCGAGGAGGAGGCCCGCGCCCGGATCGAAGAGGCCAGAAAGCAGTATCATGACGCCCGGCACCACTGCTGGTGCTATATCATCAAGGACGGGGCGGTGCGCTACTCCGACGAAGGGGAGCCTCAGGGCAACGCAGGCCAGCCTATGCTCAATGTGTTACAGCGGGAGGGTGTGGTCAACGTCTGCTGTGTGGTCACCCGGTATTTCGGCGGGATTCTCCTGGGGGCGGGCGGGTTGGCCCGGGCCTATACCCAGGGGGCCAAGGACGCCCTGGATGCCGCGGGCGTCTCCGTGGTGCGTCGGTGGGTGGAGCTGCTGCTGCCCTGCTCCTACGGACAGTTCGAGCGGGTGAAGCTGGAAACCCAGGCCTACGGGGGCACGGTGCTGGAGGCGGACTACGGGGCGGATATCGCCCTGACGGTGCTGCTGCCCGAGGAGCGGGCGGAGGAATTTCTGGCCCATATTCTGGATGAGACCGCTGGGGCGGTGGAGGGCATGGTGTGCGGCCAGCGGCTGCAGGATGTGCCCTGGCGTCCGGCGGCTACGTGAGGAGGGGCGGCTATGGCAGAAGATTCTATGGAGCGCTTTTCCGCTCAGCTGGATGAGCTGGTGGCCGGCTATCGCCGGGCCGTGGAGGAGCTGGACGCCGCCCGCCGTCCGGGAGACGGTTGGATGGGGCTGGGCCGTGATCCCAAGCGGGATCCCTGCCACATGGCCTTTTACCAGGGGGTGGGCAAGGCGGTTGAGGAGCTGTCCGGCCTGACGGCGGAGCAGGCGGGGGAGGCGGCGGAACTGCTGCTGACCCTGGGCCTGAGGACGCCTGTCCCGGATGGGATGATCCCCATGCTGGAGGCAGCCCAGGGCCACGCCCTGCCGCTGATCCCTCAGGTTGCCCCGGAGCGAGCCGCTCTTCTGCTGGAGCGTTACGCCGCCCGCTACCCCAGGAAGGGAGGGCGGCTGCCCATCCATACCCAGCTGCTCCAGGCTCTGAACCGGCGGGCAGGGGGAAAAACCAAGATTTGACGGGGGAGAGACCATGACAGACCTGTTTGAAAAATCGCAACATACCCTGGAGCTGCCCAAGGTGCTGGAGCTGCTGGCGGCCCGGGCGGTGACTCAGGAGGGGAAGGAGCGTTCCCTCTCCCTGCGCCCCATGACGGATCTGGACGATGTGGAACGGGCCCAGGAGGAAACCGCCGCCGCGGTCAAGCTGCTGCTGGTGCGGGGCGGGCCGGGCTTTTCCGGCGTCAAGCCTGTGGCGGCCAGCCTCCAGCGGGCGGACATGGGGGGCAGTCTGAACACCAGGGAGCTGCTGGATGTGGCCGCCGTCCTCCGGGCAGCCCGGCTGGCCCAGGAATACGGGGCGGGGGAGGAGAAAACCGCCATTTCCCACCTGTTCCATGCGCTGACCCCCAACCGGCTGCTGGAGGAGGAGATCACCAATTCCATTGTGGGGGAGGAGGAGATTGCCGACTCGGCCAGCAGTGAACTGGCCTCCATCCGCCGGCACATCCGGGCCACCGAGGCCAAGGTGCGGGATATCCTCCAGTCCCTGATCACCTCCAGCCAGGCCAAGTACCTCCAGGAGGCCATCATCACCATCCGTTCCGACCGGTATGTGGTACCGGTCAAGTCGGAGTATAAAAACGCCGTCCAGGGTCTGGTTCACGACGTGTCCTCCTCCGGCTCCACCTTCTTCATCGAACCCATTGGGGTGGTGAAGGCCAACAACGAGCTGCGGGAGCTGCTGGCCCAGGAGAAGAAGGAGATCGAGCGGATCCTGGCCGCCCTGTCCGCCCAGTGCGCCGAGCACAAGGAGGACATCGGGGAGGATTATCGCCTTCTGGTGTGGCTGGACTGTATCTTCGCCCGGGGCCGTCTGGCCCTGGATATGGACGCCTCCCGGCCCCGGCTGACCCGGGGAATCATCCGGCTGAACAAGGCCCGCCATCCCCTGCTGGACCGAAAGAAGGCGGTGGCCAACGACCTGGAGCTGGGGGAGCGGTTCGACACCCTGATGATCACCGGCCCCAACACCGGCGGCAAGACGGTGACCCTGAAAACCATCGGACTGATTACCCTGATGGCCCAGTGCGGCCTGCAGATCCCCGCCAAAGACGATTCCTCCGTGGCGGTGTTCGACCGGGTGCTGGCGGACATCGGGGATGAGCAGTCCATCGCCCAGTCTCTGTCCACCTTCTCCTCCCACATGACCAACATCGTGGGCATCCTGGCCCAGGCGGACGAAAAATCCCTCATCCTGCTGGATGAGCTGGGGGCGGGTACTGATCCTGTGGAAGGTGCGGCTCTGGCCGCGGCCATCATCGAAAACACCCGGGCCAAAGGGGCCAAGGTGGCGGCCACCACCCACTACGCGGAGCTGAAGGTGTATGCCATGACCACTCCGGGGGTGGAGAACGCCTCCTGCGAGTTCAATGTGGAGACCCTGGCCCCCACCTACCGGCTGATCCTGGGAATTCCGGGCAAGTCCAACGCCTTTGCCATTTCACGGCGGCTTGGGCTGCCGGAAGAGGTGATCCAGCAGGCTGCCGCCCGTCTGGATGCGGAGAATGTCCGCTTTGAGGATGTGCTGACCAAGCTGGATCAACAGCGCCAGGAGATGGAAGGGGAGCGGGCGGAGGCCCGCCGCCTGAAGCTGGAGCTGGAGCAGTCGGCCCAGACTGCCCGGGAGTACCGCAAGCAGCTGGAGGAGGAGCGGGCCAAGGTGGTGGAAAAGGCCCAGGCGGAGGCCCGAAACATCATTCAGGAGGCCCGGGCAGCCAGCGATCTGGTCTTTGCCGAGCTGAAGGACATGAAGAAGAAGCAGGCCAAGGAGCAGGACTGGCAGCAGGTCAACGACCGCCGGGTGGAGGCCCGCCGTCTGCTGAACGAAGCGGAGGACAAGCTGGGCGGCCGGCGGCAGCCGGAGGCGCCCCCTCCCACCCGGGACGCTGTGGCCGGCGACACGGTGGAGCTGGTCTCCATGGGCACAAAAGCCACGGTGCTGTCGGTGAACAAGGACGGTACCCTGCAGCTCCAGGCGGGCATTCTGAAAATCTCCGCCAAGCAAAGCGAGGTTCGTGTGGTGGAAGGGGAGACCCAGGCCCAGAAGGAGACCCGACGGATCATCCGCCGGGCAGAGCATACCATCCGTACCGCCGCCGTCCCCAGCCAGGTGGATCTGCGGGGGATGATGACTGACGAGGCGGTGCTGGTGCTGGAGCGGTTCCTGGATACCGCCATGATGGGCAAGCTGGAGACCGTCACCATTGTCCATGGAAAGGGTACAGGCGCGGTACGCAGCGCTGTGCGCTCCTACCTGAAACGCAGCCGCTACGTCAAGTCCTTCCGCCCCGGACGGTACGGGGAGGGAGAGGACGGCGTGACCGTTGTGGAACTTCGTTAATGCCGTCAGAATGACGAAACAGAAAGAAAATACACCACATTTCCTGTTGAAAAACACGGAATTCGGTATATTTCACTCTTTTTATTCACGAAATAACTAAGATTTGTAAAAAATATCATTGACGGAACGGGCATTCATCTGCTATGCTAATAGCACCAATCATCTAGGAGTGCGGAGGTAGGGATATATGTATAGTCAGGAAGCGGTCGTAAACAATCAGGTTGGGCTGCATGCCAGACCGGCCACGTTCTTCATTCAGAAGGCCAACGAGTTCAAGAGCTCCATCTGGGTGGAGAAGGATGAGCGGAAAGTCAACGCCAAGAGCCTGCTGGGGGTTCTCTCCCTGGGCATCGTGAAGGGCACTGCTATCAAGCTGATTGCTGACGGCCCCGACGAGAAGGAAGCGGTGGAGGCTCTGTACAACATGATCTCCTCCGATTTCTCCGAGTAAATCATCTGAAAAGGCGCCGCGGTTTGCGGCGCCTTTTTTATTCCATTTCCGGGAGGAGGGGCGGAACAATGACCTTTGAGGAGCTGAAGCTGCGGGCGCATGCCCTGCCCCGAAAGCCGGGGGTCTATATCATGCAGGACGCCCACAGCCAGGTGATCTATGTGGGCAAGGCCAAGGCCCTGCGCAACCGGGTCAGCCAGTATTTTCAGGATTCTGCCGCCCATACGGAAAAGACCCGGGCCATGGTCTCACAGATCGATCACTTCGACGTGATCCTGGCCGACAGTGAGTTTGAGGCCCTGGTGCTGGAGTCCGCTTTGATCAAGCGCCACCAGCCCAGGTACAACATCCTGCTGAAGGATGATAAAGGCTACCCCTATATCCGCCTGTCCCGGGAGGAGTATCCCCGGTTTTCCATCGCCGCCCGGGCGGCGGAGGATGGAGCCCGGTATTTCGGGCCCTATGCCAGCCGCAGCGGCACCCAGGCCATTATTGACGCCCTTCGGGGCGCCCTGCGCCTGCCCAGCTGCGGAAAGAAGTTCCCACGGGATCTGGGCAAGGAACGGCCCTGCCTGAATTTTCATATGGGCAAGTGCGACGGCTACTGCCGGGGGCCGGAGTGGAAAGAGGCCCACGACCAGGCCATGGAGCAGGCGGTCTCCCTGTTAGAGGGCCGGTTCAAAGAGGTGCTGGAGGAGCTGACCGAAGAGATGGAGCAGGCGGCGGAAGAGCTGCGCTTTGAGCGGGCCGCCCAACTCCGGGACCGGATTCAGGCCATTCAGCTGTTGGGCAAGCGGCAGAAGGTGGTGGCTGGATCTTTGGCGGACACCGATGTGGTGGGCTTTCACCGGGGAGCCGCCAAGAGCTGCTTTGTGGTGCTCCACTATATGGAGGGGGAGCTGGCGGCCAAGGACATGGAGCTGCTGGAGAACCCTATGGAGGAGGACGGAGAGGTGCTCTCCGCCCTGGTGCGCCAGTTTTACGCCGGGCGCAGCCGTCTGCCCCGGCAGATCCTTCTGCCGGATGAGCTGGAGGATCAGTACCTGCTGACCAAGCTGCTTTCAGAGCAGGTGGGCCGGAAGGTGGAGCTGCTTACCCCCCAGCGGGGCGCCAAGATGGATCTCATCCGCCTGGCCAACCACAACGCGGCGGAGGAGGTAGAGCGGGTCACCACCCGGGAGGAGCGACAGAACAAGCTGCTGGAGACCTTGGGCAAGATGCTGGGCCTGGCGGGGGCGCCGGAGCGGATCGAGTCCTACGACATCTCCAATACCGGCCATGACGATATTGTGGCTTCCATGGTGGTCTACTGCCAGGGACGGCCGAAGCGCAGTGAGTACCGCTGCTTCAAGCTGAAGGATATGGACGCCCCGGACGACTATGCCTCCATGGATCAGGTGCTCACCCGGCGGTTCCGCCGGTATCTGGACGGGGACGAAAAATTCGCCGCTCGGCCGGATCTGCTGCTGATCGACGGAGGAGAGAACCACGTCCGGGTGGCATGCCGGGCGCTGGAGGCCCTGGGGCTGGATATCCCCGCCTTCGGCATGGTAAAGGACGGCCGCCACCGTACCAGGGCGCTGGTGGCGCCCGACGGTCGGGAGATCGGGATTCAGGGCATCCCCGCCCTGTTTGCCCTGGTGGGCCAGATCCAGGAGGAGACCCACCGCTGCGCCATCCAGTTTAACCGGAAGCAGCGTACCAAGCGGGTGCAGGGGTCGTCCCTGGATCAGATCCCAGGCATCGGGGAGAAGCGGCGTACCCAGCTGCTGAAGGCCTTCCACAGTGTGAAGGCTGTGGGCCAGGCTTCGGAGGAGGAGCTGGCAAAGGTGGTGGGAAAGGCCGCCGCCAAAGGAGTATATCAACATTTCCATGGAGGAGAGGAGTGAACCAGCCATGCGCGTGATTTCAGGCAGCGCCCGGGGCACCCGGCTGAAGGAGCTGAAAGGGATGGAGACCCGTCCCACCACCGACCGGGTAAAAGAGGGGCTGTTCAATGTGATCCAGTTTGAGATCCCGGGCCGCCGGGTACTGGACCTGTTTGGAGGCACGGGCCAGCTGGCCATTGAGTGCCTTTCCCGGGGGGCGGCAGAAGCCACCATCGTGGATCAGCGCCGGGAAGCGGCAGATCTGATCCGGGAAAATCTGGCGGCCACCCATCTTGCCCACCGGGCAAGGGTGGTGCAGGGGGACTCCATCTCCTTTCTGAAAACCTGCGGGGAGCGGTTCGACGTGATTCTGCTGGATCCGCCCTACCTCACCGGCCTGCTGGAGCAGGCCATGGAGACGGTGGCGGGGTTTGACATTCTTCGGGAACATGGTATAATGGTCTGCGAAAGTCCCGTGGAACAGGCACTGCCCCAGCTGGCGGAACCCTACCAGAGGGGCAGGGAATACCGGTACGGAAAGATCAAACTGACCGTCTACCGGAGAGCCGGGAGTGACAGACACATATGAAAATCGCGATCTATCCGGGCAGCTTTGACCCGGTGACCCTGGGACACCTGAATATCATCAAGCGGGCCGCCGCCTGCTTCGACCGGCTGATCGTCTGCGTGATGGTCAACTCCAGCAAGCGGGGGATGTTTCTCCCGGAGGAGCGGGTGGAGCTGCTGAAAAAGGCCACGGCCCGGTTCCCCAACGTGGAGGTGGACTTTGCCGACGGGCTGCTGGCGGCTTACGCCAAGAAGCGAAAGGCCCGTGTGGTGGTCAAGGGCCTTCGGGCGGTGTCCGACTTTGAGCAGGAGGTTCAGATGGCGGTGATCAACCGGAAGCTGAACCCCAGCCTGGAGACCATGTTCCTGGCCTCCAGCGAGAAGTATACCTACCTCAGCTCCACAGTGGTGAAGGAAATGGCCCGGTATGGAGCCAACCTGGAGGAATTCATTCCCCGGGAAATCGTAGAGGATGTCAGACAGCGCATGGCGCTGCTGCAGGAAAGGAAGGATTGACATGGCAAGCGGTGTGCAGGAGCTGCTGGATATGCTGTTTGAGATGGTGGACGAGGCCAAGAATGTGCCCCTGTCCAGCGATAAATGTATGCTGGAGCGGGATCGCGCTCTGGATCTGATTGACGACATCCGGGCCCAGTTCCCTGTGGAGCTGGACGAGGCCAAGAAGGTGGTGGCCGCCCGTGCCGACATGATGGCTTCCGCCAAGCGGGAAGCTGACGCCATCCGCCGCCAGGCGGAGGAGCGGGCCAAGCAGATGCTGGCGGAGGAGGCCATTCTGCTCCAGGCCAGACAGCGGGCCCACGAGATGATGCAGCAGGCGGAGGACCGCAGCCGGGAGCTGAAGCGGGCGGCCAATGAGTATTGCGAGGACGCCCTGCGCCGTACGGAAGAGGCAGTGGCTGAGGCCTACGACGAGCTGAAAAAGTCCCGGGCCCGGTTCCGCGCTGCCGCCAATGCTACGGCGGGCGGTTCCACGGCAAGCCGGCCTGTGTTTGACGCAGCTGCGGAAGAGGAATAACCGAAAAACAGGAGGCGTTGCCTCCTGTTTTTTTAGAGAAGAAAGTAATTATGTCTACCTTGCAATTTTAAGAGATTTTAATTTCATTTTAACAAGCTCTTAACTTGACGCGGCAAAGAAATAGGAGTATAATACGCCTGTAATCAGGAATAAGGAACCTGAAAGCCCCCGGATCCGGATCGGGAAGATCGGCACGGCATCTGCTTGGTGCAGGATACACCATCAGCTCATGCAAAGCCGATGGAGATGGGGGAGAATGAAACAGGAGGTGAAAAGCATGACGATGTTGAAGCGTGATCCCAACAACATTTGGCGTCAGGTTCGTGAGGACAGAGACGTGGATGATCTGATCTTCCGGGACGAGTACGCATACTTCGGACACGAAGATACAAAGGCATGCAGCGAGCGGTGAGCCACTCTGTGGAGTACCGTAGCGCTGATTCCATAGCTCAGTAACACACCGCAGCAGAAGGCTTCCCACTGCTGGCGGTGTGTTTTTTTAATCGGCAGGGGAGAAGAGCAAGATATGCAAGTTTTTTTGCACGTAAAGTCTTGCGAAAAACGCCAGGATATACTACAATAAGCACAAGTTGGAATCTGCCGAAGGACATTCGGCCCACGGATCGGACGAGGGTCTGTGACAACGCCTACGGGCCCCAGCTCCGGCCCGGGAACAACATTGGAGGTCGATTCAGAATGAGAAAGGTACAGTTTACCGAAACCGTGCTGCGTGACGCCAACCAGTCGCTGATCGCCACCCGGCTTCCCTATAGCAAGTTTGAGCCAATTCTGGAGACCATGGATAAGGCCGGCTTCTACTCCGCTGAGGTCTGGGGCGGAGCCACCTTCGACGTGTGTCTTCGTTATCTGCGGGAGGATCCCTGGGATCGCCTGCGGAAGATCCGCGCGAAAATGCCCAACACCAAGCTGCAGATGCTCCTCCGCGGCCAGAACATCCTGGGCTATAAGCACTATCCCGACGATGTGGTGCGGAAGTTTGTGGAGTATTCCGTAAAGAACGGCATTGACATCATTCGGATTTTTGACGCCCTCAACGACGTGCGGAACCTGGAGGTGGCCGTGGATGAGACGGTCAAGCAGGGGGCTCACGCTTCCGGTACCATCTCCTACACCACCAGCCCCGTCCACACCCTGGACAAGTATGTCCAGATGGTCAAGGAAATGAAGGAGATGGGCGTTTCCTCCTTCTGCATCAAGGATATGGCCGGTATTATGGGCCCCAAGGAGGCCTACGACCTGGTTTCCGCCATTAAGGATGCCGTGCCCGAGCTGCCCCTGGTGGTACATACCCACAGCACCACCGGCCTGGCCTTCATGACCTACCTGAAGGCTGTGGAAGCCGGCGCCGATGTGATCGACACCGCTATCTCTCCCTTCTCCGGCGGTACCTCTCAGCCCGCCACTGAGACCCTGGCCTACGCCCTGCGCCAGCTGGGCTACCAGGTGGATCTGGACGACAAGGTTCTGGTGCAGATGGCCGACTTCTTCAAGGGCGTGCGGGCTGACTTCCTGAAAGACGGCACTCTGGATCCCATTTCCATGGCCACTGATACCCAGTGCCTGAACTATCAGATCCCCGGCGGCATGCTGTCTAACCTGATCTCTCAGCTGAAGATGATGAACGCCATGGATAAGCTGGATGAGGCTCTGGCCGAGACCCCCAAGGTGCGGGCCGACCTGGGCTATCCTCCCCTGGTTACCCCCACCAGCCAGATGGTTGGCTCTCAGGCTGTGCAGAACGTGCTGGCCGGCGAGCGGTACAAGGTAGTGGGCAAGGAGATCAAGGCCTATTGCCGCGGCGAGTACGGCCGTACCCCCGCTCCCATTGACCCCGATATTCAGAAGAAGATCCTGGGCGACACTCCCCTGGTGGAGGGACGCTTTGCCGACTCCCTGGAGCCCGAGTTCGAGAAGACCAAGAAGGAGCTTGGCGCGACCGCCAAGAGCGATGAGGATGTTCTGTCTTATATTGCCTTCCCTCAGGTTGCGATGGCATTTTTCAAAGACCGTGAGGCTGGCTTCCCTGTGAAGGAGGAAACGAAGAAAGTGGAGACCAAGAAGACTGCCCCTGTGGAGACCGCTCCCATCCCTGCCTGGCAGGGCCATGTATATTATGCTGAGGTACCCTCTCCTGTGGTGCCCGGCTACACCACCCGCCCCATCCCGCCCTTTGCCGCCTCTTATCAGCCCCCTCATCTGAAGATGGGCCGTGGTGAGGACTGCACCGGCAACTTTACCATTACCATCGACGGTAAGCCCTTCCAGGTGTCCGTGGTGCGGGCTGACGCCCCTGACGCCGCTGCTCCTGTGGCTGCTGCCGCTCCCGTGGTTGCCCCTGTAGCCGCTCCTGCTGCTCCCGCCCCTGCCGCGGCCCCCGCTCCTGCTCCCGCCGCTGCCCCTGCTCCCGCTGCGGCTCCCGCCGCTGTGGCTGCCGGTGAGACCGCTGTCAACAGCCCCATGCCCGGCAACATCTTTAAGGTGGAGTGCCAGGTAGGCCAGAGCGTGAAGGCCGGCGATGTGCTGGTGGTGCTGGAGGCTATGAAGATGGAGATCGAGGTCTCCGCTCCCGTGGACGGTACCGTTAAGGCTGTGGCCGCTACCGTGGGTACCGCTGTCAATACCGACGACCTGCTGGTCACCATCGGCTGATGTGATCCCTCTTTTCGCCGGCCCCCCTTTGGGGCCGGCGAATTTTTACAACTGGAGAAACCACTTTTTTGGCGATTCGCCCTTGAAAAATGCAGCTAAACATGGTAGACTGGCCAGAATAAACAAAAGATCACTGATGACAGAAACAATATCGCAACAGGAGGACTATTGTGAAAGGAATTGTACTGGCGGCCGGGAAAGGCACCCGGCTCTATCCCATGACCAAGCCGGTTTGCAAGCCGCTGCTCCCGGTCTATGACAAGCCGCTGATCTACTACCCCATTGCCATCCTGATGCAGGCGGGCATCTCCGACATCATGGTCATTGTCCCTCCCGGGGAGACCGATACCTTCCGTGCCCTTCTGGGGGATGGCAGTGGATACGGCGTCCAAATCACCTATGCGGAGCAGCCGGTGGCCCGGGGAATTGCCGACGCCCTGCTGATTGGCCGGGAATTCGTGGGCGAGGATCAGGTGTGTCTGGTGCTGGGGGACAATATCTTCTATGCCCACGACCTGGGTGCCACCTTGAAGAAGGCTGCCGCTCAGGAGGCCGGAGCCACCGTGTTCGGCTACTGGGTGGAGGATCCCCATCCCTTCGGCGTGGTGGAATTTGATGAGAACGGGCGAGCCATCTCCATTGAGGAGAAGCCCCGGCACCCCAAGTCCAACTACATCGTCCCCGGCCTGTATTTCTACGACAATCAGGTGATGGAGATTGCGGTCGGGCTGAAGCCCTCCGCCCGGGGTGAGTTGGAGATTACCGATGTGAATCTGGAGTATCTCCGCCGGGGTCAGCTGCAGGTGGTGCCGCTGGAGAAGAATTTCACCTGGCTGGATGCCGGTACGGCGGACAGTCTGCTGGAGGCCGGGCGAACCATCCGGAACATCCAGGAAGAAACCGGCCGGTATGTGGGTTGCCTGGAGGAGCTTGGCTTGCAGGAGGGCTGGCTGACGCCGGAACAGGTACATGCCACCGGAGATGAGTTGAGCATGACTCTGTACGGAAAATATCTTCAGTGCCTGTAATAAATTTGAATGCCGCGGAAGGAAAATCCTTCCGCGACGTTTTGCTGCTTTTGGGAAGCTGCTTGATCGTGAAACGGAATATGAAGGATTCCCTCTTGCGAAATTGCGTGGTTTGTGGCAAAATGATACTGCTTGACAGAAAGGGGGAGAACGGATGAAGGGAAGAAGGACGTGGCTTGGACTGGGCCTGATACTGATTTTGCTCCTTCTGGCGCTGCTGATTCCCGCGGGAGCCAGTGGTGGGAAGGAAGAGAATACCACCACGGTGCTGTTTACCCATGATCTTCACTCCAGCTTCCTGCCGCACCAGACGGCGGACGGGGAGGAGTTAGCAGGATATGCCCGTCTGGCCACGGCGTTGGAGCGTCAGCGTGCGCTGCATCCCGACGCACTGACGGTGGACGGCGGCGACTTTTCCATCGGGTCTCTGATCCAGACGCTGTATACCAGTTACGCACCGGAGCTGCGGACACTGGGGGCTATGGGATATGATGCCACCACCTTTGGCAACCATGAATTTGACCATGAAGGTATGGGGCTGGCTCAGATGCTTACCGCTGCCCGGAACAGCGGGGATCCGCTGCCCGCCATGGTGGTATCCAACTATCAGCCCGCCCAGGACAATCCGGATCGCCTGGATATTCAACGTGCCATGTCGGCGTACGGAGTCAAGGAGACGATGATACTGGAACGGGGCGGCGTGACCTACGGCCTGTTTGGCCTGATGGGAGTGGATGCGGACGACTGCGCCCCCACTTCCGGGTTTACTCTTGCCGATCCCATCGAAACCGCCAAAGCGTGTGTGGACAGCCTGAAAAACCAGGGAGCGGAATTTATCATTTGCCTCTCTCACAGCGGCACAGCCGGCGAGGCGGGCAAGTCGGAGGATGAACGCCTGGCAAAGGCGGTACCGGAAATTGATCTGATTGTCTCCGGCCACAGCCACACCACTTTGGAAGAGCCCATCGTGGTGGGGGACACCTACATCGTGTCCGCCGGCTCCAACGGGGAGAACCTGGGCAGCATCACCATCAGCCGGGATGCAGATGGCGGCAACAGCCTGGTGGACTATCAGTTGATTCCCATTGACAGCTCCCTGGCGGAGGATCCGGAGATTGCCGCCCTGGTAGGGGAGTGGAAACAGCTGGTGGGCAGTCGGTACCTGTCCGCTTACGGCCTGACCTATGACCAGGTGCTGACCAACACCTCCTTTGACCTGGTAAAACCGGAGAATAAGGACGGGGTGGATAACGGCCTGGGCAATCTGGTGGCCGATGCCTACCATTGGGCTGCCTCCAAGCTGGCGCAGGAGGAAACGGATGCGGACACGGTGACCGTAGTGGCCAACGGGGTGCTGCGGGCCTCCCTGTATCGGGGCAACATTACCGTGGCCGATGCCTTTGATGTCCTGTCCATGGGGGTGGGGGAGGATGGTCGATCCGGCTTCCCCCTGGTGTCCTGCTATCTGACGGGGAAAGAGCTGAAAGCGGTGATGGAGGTGGACGCCTCCGTGTCGCCGATTATGGCGGGCACCCAACTGTATTTTTCCGGGGCGACCTACCGCTCCAACAGCCATCGAATGATCTTTGACCGGGTCATTGACGCCAAGATGAAGCAGCCGGCCTACGGCGCGCAGTTTGGGGAGCAGTTCACCTATCCCCTGGAAAACGACAAGCTCTATCGTGTGGTCTCTGGGATGTATTCCGCCCAGACGCTGGGCACTGTAAAGGAAAAGTCCTTTGGTATCCTGTCCATTGTGCCCAAGGATGAAAACGGCCAGCCCATCACGGATTTCACCACCCGGATCCTGCGGGATCAGGCCGGTGGCGAGATTAAGGAGTGGTATGCCCTGGCGGCCTACCTAGAGAATTTCGGCGGGAAGGGAATCCCCACCCACTATACAGAAGGCAGCTGCAAGGAGATCAGCCACAGCTGGAACCCCATCGAGCTGGTGAAGCAGCCGGGGCTGCCCACCATTGTCCTGATCATTCTGGTGGTAGCGGTGATTGCCGTTGTGGTGCTCATCGTGCGCCGAGTTACAGGTTTGGGCGGTCGACGGAGACAGGGCGGAGGCTACCGACGGCGCCGCCGGTTCCTGTAACTATGATGTAAACCCCTGCGCGGCGGGGCCGCGCGTTGATATTCAGAAGCGCGAGGGACTCCCTGAAAAGGGCAGAACAGCGCGATTCGAGGAGGAGAACCAGTGAAACAGCAGTATAAGATCGTGAGCAAGAAAACCCTCACCCCGGAGATCTCCCAGATTTCCGTGTATGCCCCGTTGATTGCCGCCAAGGCCAAAGCCGGGCAGTTTATCATTCTGCGGGTGGATGAGAATGGGGAGCGAATTCCTCTCACCATTTCCAGCACCACCGACGAGACCGTGACCGTTATTTTCCAGAAGGTGGGCGCCACCACCTTGGCTCTGGATGAGCTTCAGGAGGGGGATTGCCTGCATGACTTTGTGGGCCCCCTGGGTGAGCCTACCCACGTGGAGGGCTATGGCCGCGTGGCCGTCCTGGGCGGCGGTCTGGGCTGCGCCATCGCGCTGCCTGTGGCCAAGGCGCTGACGGAAGCGGGCAATACCGTGGATCTGATTGGCGGCTTTAAGACCAAGGACATCGTGATCCTGGAGGAGGAGATGTCCAAGGCCTGCACCAACCTGCATATCTGCACCGATGACGGCACCTATGGGTTCCACGGCTTTGTCACCAACAAGCTGGAGGAGTTGATCGCCGGCGGTGCCAAGTACGACCATGTTTTTGCCATCGGCCCCCTGCTGATGATGAAGTTTGCCTGCAAGCTGACGGAGAAGTACGATATCCCCACCACCGTCAGCATGAACCCCATTATGATCGACGGTACCGGCATGTGCGGCGGCTGCCGCCTGACTGTGGGCGGCGAGGTGAAGTTTGCCTGTGTGGACGGTCCTGACTTTGACGGCCATCAGGTTGATTTCGATGAAGTGATCGCCCGCAACGCGACCTATCGTGAATTTGAAGCCCAGCAGAAGAGGGATCACCTCTGCCGTCTGGGAGGAGGTGCTCTCAATGGCTAATATGCAGATGACCAAGACCCCTATGCCCGAGCAGGACGCTGCCGTCCGCAGCGGTAACTTTTTGGAGGTAGCCACCGGCTACACCCTGGAGCAGGCCATGAACGAGGCTCAGCGGTGCATCCACTGCAAGAACCCCGCCTGTGTCTCCGGTTGCCCCGTGGGCATTCCTATCCCTGACTTTCTGGGCAAGGTGGCGGAGGGTGATATTGCCGCCGCCTATGAGATTTTGTCCAACGCCAACGCGCTGCCCGCCATTTCCGGCCGCGTGTGCCCCCAGGAGAACCAGTGTGAGGGCAAGTGTGTCCGTGGCATCAAGGGCGAGCCGGTAGCCATCGGCCGTGTGGAGCGCTTCGTGGCCGACTGGGCTGCGGAGCAGGGCATCGCTAACGTGGCCACCGCCCCCAAGAACGGACACAAGATGGCGGTTGTGGGCTCCGGCCCTGCCGGCCTCACCTGTGCCGGTGAGCTGGCCCGCATGGGCTATGAGGTCACGGTGTTCGAGGCCTTCCATACCGCCGGCGGCGTGCTCACCTACGGCATCCCCGAGTTCCGTCTCCCCAAGGCCATCGTGGCCCGGGAGGTGTCCAATCTGGAGAAGATGGGCGTCGACTTTGAGATGAATATGGTCATCGGCAAGGTGCTGACCATTCCCGAGCTGTTTGAGCGGGGATACGAGGCGGTGTTCATCGCCTCCGGCGCCGGTCTGCCCATGTTTATGAAGATTCACGGCGAGGGCCTGGTGGGCGTGTACTCCGCCAACGAGTACCTTACCCGCATCAATCTGATGAAGGCCTACAAGGAGGGCAGCCCCACCCCCATCCTGCACAACCAGAAGGTGGCCGTGGTGGGCGGCGGAAACGTGGCTATGGACGCCGCCCGGTGCGCCAAGCGCCTGGGCGCCGAGGTGCACATCGTTTACCGCCGGGGCGAGAGCGAGCTGCCCGCCCGTCTGGAGGAGATCCACCACGCCAAGGAGGAGGGCATCATCTTCGATCTGCTCACCAATCCCGTCTCCATCGAGGGAGATGAGAAGGGCATGGTAGAGAGCATGACCTGCATCCGTATGGAGCTGGGTGAGCCGGACGCTTCCGGCCGCCGCCGTCCCGTCGCTGTGGAG
>CALXDY010000066.1 GCA_944387225.1 uncultured Oscillospiraceae bacterium
TTTCCGTCTGCTGGAGGATGGAGGAGAAAAGAATGCTCTGGTAGGGGAGTTGTACCGAAGCCAGTGCCGGGAGTATGCGGCGGAGGGAACGGTCAAGGCCATCCAGACGGCGCTGACGTATGCCAAAAACCAGATGCTCCGGGGGGAGGAGCTGTCCCAGATTGAAGTGGAGGGGATCGACTTCCCGGCCTTTTTCCAGGCCTATAACCAAGCACTGCGCCAGCGGAAGCAGATGGACTATGACGACCAGATGGTGTATGCTCTGGAAATTTTGCGCCGGTACCCGGAGGTTCTTCATGCCATACAAAAAAAGTACCGTTACTTTTCTGTGGACGAAGCGCAGGACACGTCCAAGATCCAGCACACCATCATCCGGCTTCTTGCCGGAGAAAGGGGAAACCTGTTTCTGGTGGGGGATGAGGATCAGAGTATTTATGGTTTTCGGGCGGCCTTCCCTCAGGCTCTCATGGAATTCGACCAGGTTTATCCCACAGGCAGGATCCTGCGCCTGGAGCAGAACTACCGCTCCACACAGGAAATTGTTGCCGCCGCTGACCGGTTTATTCAGCGGAATCAAAACCGCAGGCCCAAACACATGACGGCTGCCCGGGGGAGCGGGATGGAACTGCGGGAGTTGTCCGTCTATGACCGGAAGGAGCAGTCCCGTCTGCTGTGTGCCATAGGGGAAAAGTGCTTCCGGGAGACGGCTGTGCTCTACCGGGACAATGACAGCGCCCTGCCGCTCATCGATCTGCTGAACCGGAAGGGAATTCCGTACCGCTGCCGCCAGGTGGACAGCCTGTTTTTTTCAAACCGGGTGATACGGGACATCGGGGATATCATCCGCCTGGCCCAGCGTCCCTGGGATGGAGAGCTCTGGATGAACCTTTATTACAAGCTGGGGGCGGGGATCAGCCGGGCTCTGGCCCAGGAAGCTGCCGTGTGGGGAGAACAGACGGGGGAGTCGATACTTGGCTGGATGTGCTCTGCGCCGGATGCATCCCCTTTCACAAAAAAACAATGCCGGGCCCTGCAAACCCACATGGAGCATCTGCTGGAGGAGCGTGGGGACCGTGCGGTATACCGGATCGTCCACTTCATGGGCTACGGTGACTACCTGGAGGAGCGGGGCGGCGATGTGGGAAAAGCGGATATTCTGGAGACGATGGGAATTCAGGAACCCACGCCTGCCCGTCTGCTGGAACGTCTGGAGGAGCTTCAGGATGTGGTTCAGGCCGGTTCCGTCCGGGGTGACGCGCCTTTTATTCTCTCCACCATCCATTCCAGTAAGGGGTTGGAGTACGACCGGGTCATCCTGGCCGACGTGGCGGATGGGATTCTGCCCAAGACCCTTCCCATGGAAGGGGAGGACCGGGACGCCTATGAAGAAGAGCGGCGGCTGTTTTATGTGGGAATGACCAGGGCCAGGAATGGGCTGGACATCGTCACCTTTCGGAAGGTGGGGTTGGAATCTGCCTTTGCGGGGGAGGTACTGCCGAAGGGAAAGCAGGCGGAGCCCAAGCCATCCGACAAGTTGGCCGGAAAACTCCCCCGATGGAACCGGCCGACGGAATCGCCGGATGCCGGGTTCATGCCGGGTGTTCGGCTGCGGCACAAGACCTTTGGAACAGGTACCCTGTCCAGCCGCAGCGGGGATGTGGCGGTGGTCGCTTTCGATGGGGGAGTGGTCAAAAAGATTGCCCTGTCCGTGGCTGTCCGGAACGGACAGCTGGAACGAATATAAAAAACGCCCGACCGGGTCTGGAAACAGACCGGGCCGGGCGTTGTTTGTTTCTTAGGGGATGTGGATCAGCCGTGGGCCATGACGGAACGGGCGGCGTTTTTCTTGGACAGTCCGTCAAAGGCGGGGTTGGTGAGATAGACGTTCTTGGCGTCCATCTTCTCTTTGCACAGACGGAGGCATTCGCCGAAACGCTGGAAGTGGACGATTTCCCGCTCCCGGAGGAAGCGGATGGCGTTGTTCACATCCGGATCGTCGGAAAAACGGAGGATGTTGTCGTAGGTGAGGCGGGCTTTTTGCTCTGGTGCATTGAGGGAAAAGCAACAATGCATTAAGTCAGAAATTCCAGTGAATTTCCACTGTGGGATCCTTCTCTCCAGGTTGGTGACCGCCCACCAGGATGTAGTCGATCAGCCACTCTACCATCTCACGGGTCAGGTGGTCGGGATGAGCCAGGCCGACGGGAGACTTTTGTTCGGGGCCATCCGATTCTGACTGCTGGTCTGTTGCTGCCAGGCGACGGTCGAGTTCCTCCGCGGCGCGGGCCAGATGCTCCCGTTCCTGGAAAAAACGTTGGGACAGCACAGCAAAATCTTCCTCCGTCAGCAGACCGTTTCCTCTGTCTAAATACAGGGCCTCCATCCCTCTTCGGTATCCATCCAGCCGGGATTGGAGTGCGGCCCGCCGCTGCAAAAGCTGCTGTCGACGCGTGGAAAGGGGGAAGGCGGATGCTAAACTCCGGGTTAGCTCCTCCACGTCCAGATAGGTTTGGGACAGCCGCTCTATTTCCGCTCGGACAATCTGCTCCAGTCGGTCAACGGACAGAAATGTGCCGGGGCATGCCTCACGGGATATATAACGGCTGGAACATCGTAGATAGTGCCGCCCCCTGCTTTTGGTAGACCGCATCACACATCCACAGAACATGCAGCGTGCTTTTCGGGCAAACAGCCCTATAGAGCCATCTGTAAAGGGCTTTGCCTGTTCAGTTATTATGGTCTGAACCTGATCCCACAGCTCCTGCTCAATGATAGGTTCGTGGGTGCTCTCCGCCCGGATCCACTGTTCTTTGGGCTTCGGTCTGTTTCGCCTGGTTTTATAGGATTCGCTGCCGTATCGGCCTTGTACCAGGTTGCCAAGATAGACCTCGTTGGTCAGAATGTGAGCGATGGAGGGATACTTCCATAGAGAACCAGTTTTTCCCGTCGGGGAGCGGTACCGCAGTCCAGCCAGGCGCTTGTATTCTGTGGGGTTGGGGATGCCGTCCTGGTTGAGCATCCGGGCGATAGCGGTTTTTCCATAGCCTTGGGAAAAGAGCGCGAAGATTCGCCGTACCACCCCGGCGGCTTCCGGATCCGGAATCAAATGCCCTCTCTGCTGAGGATCCTTCTGATACCCATAGGGGGCGAAGGATCCTATGTGATATCCCATTTCTCTGCGGCTGGTAAGTACGCTGCGGATATTGTCCGACATATCCTCCAAATACCACTCGTTTACCAGCCCATTGATCTGACGGGACTTTTTGTTGCCTTTGTTGTCCGTGTCGGCGTTGTCTACAATGCTGACAAACCGAACGCCCCACAGGGGAAAAAGGCCGTGGATGTACTTTTCTACTAGTTCCAGCTCACGGGTAAAGCGGGATTGGGTTTTGCACAGGACGACGTCAAATTTTCCGTTCTCTGCGTCGGATATCAGCCGTCGAAATTCCGGCCGGTTTCGGTCAGAACCGCCGTAATCATCATCACTGTAAATGGAAACTACTTCCCAGTTGTGCTCCAGGGCGTATTGCCGCAGCATGGACTTTTGGTTCTGAATGCTCCGGCTGTCGTCCTGAACTCCGGCTTTGTCCCTGTCCTCCTCGGACAGGCGGCAGTAGAGAGCTGCCTTTACCATAGAAAATCCCTCCCAAAGAAAAACAGACGCCCGCCCCGGATCCGGGACAGGCGCCGCTTTGGCGTGTTGTTATTCCAGTGAAGACGCCGCCTGGGAGCACTCCATTTGACGGATCAGACGGATCCACACCTGGGTGTACCGCTGGGCGGTTAGCGGTGCTTGAAAAACGCTTCGACAGGGGGGCGGTGGGGGAAGCGGGCAGGCCATCCGGGGTCACACTCCTTTCAGAGCCATTGTATGCCTGCCTACGGCTCCATAGACGGATTGTAAGCTTACAGGCGTCTGAGGGTTGTATCTGTCCGCAGATTACCGGCCAGAACCTGGAGTCCGGCGGAATGAAGTACGTGAGAAAAACGCCTTGCCAGGGCCCAGTCCGTTCCAGATTCCACCTGGTTGAGCAATATCTGCTGGGCCAGCCCCTCCAAAAGGATACCTTGGGCGGCCAATTCCGGAGTGACGGGGTCTGTTGGCTGTGCCCCGGTAAGGCGGCAGAAAACGGACGGACGGTGGACAGCCGCCTCCACAGCCTGTCCGAAGCCGGAGGCCCCCGCAACACAGATGGTTTGGTTGCTTTCACGGGGAATCACAGGCTCGTGGGGCTCATGGGCCTTCAAAGGGAGATGCCTGGCACCGTCCGCCTCCACCAGTACATAGTCGGCCAGCTCCGCCAACTGCGCGATAGGGACAGCGGGGGAGATCAGCTTTCCCTCCGGGCCGGGCCTGCCCACACATACGATCCGGTTTTGGGATAGTTCCTGTTGGATATCCTGGGCTTGAGCCGACAGAATCAGGGGATACTGGGAGAAGGGGAAGATATGGGTGGTGGTACACAGGATCACGGAGCCGGGTAATTCCCGGGCCAGCCGCTCCATCAAAGCGGTTTTCCCTCCGCTGCCGATGATGGAGGTAATGCCTGTGCGAACACCAAGGGCCTGTGGGATATTCATAGCTGCTCCTCTCCCGGCCGGTGAGCCGGAGTTGTATTGACGGGGCTGAAAATTCATTTTATAATTTTACCAGGAATTTTATTATATTCTGTCCTTGTGAAAAGGACAAGAGGAGTGAATGAGAATGACGATTGATGCCAGAGGAAAAGCATGTCCCCAGCCGGTGGTGCTGGCTCTCCATGCGCTGACGGAGCTGGAAGAGGGAGAGGCACTGGAAGTATGGGTGGACAATGACGCAGCGGTGGAAAATCTGCGCCGGATGGCCGCTCAAAAGGGAAGGGCCGCCTCCGTAAAGCAGGAATCCGACTTCTGGCGGGTGTTCATCGGGGAGGGCAGTGAGGTGTCTGGCCAGCCTGAGACTGGGTGCTGCACCGTCATGGGGGGCGACACTGTGGTGGCCGTCAGCTCCGATACCATGGGCCGGGGGAGCGAAGAGCTGGGACGCACCCTGATGAAGGGCTTCCTGTATGCCCTGGCCCAGCTGGAGACGCCGCCCCGGACGCTGTTGTTTTTTAATGGCGGAGCGAAGATCACAGTGGAGGGCAGCCAGTCCCTGGAGGATCTGCGGGAGCTGGAACGCCGGGGCACGGAGATCCTTACCTGTGGCACCTGCCTGGACTACTACGGCCTGAAAGAGAAGTTGGCGGTGGGCAGCATCACCAACATGTACCGCATCGCGGAAATTCTTACCCAGGCCGACCGCCTGGTAAACCTATGATCTATTTGAACAACGCCGCTACCACCCTGCAAAAGCCGCCATGCGTGGCCAGGGCTGTGGCCGAGGCGGTGGGCGGACTGGGCAGCTGCGGCCGTGGCGGCCATGCCGCGGAGCTGTCCGCCGCCCGCACCATATACGGGACACGGATATCCCTGGCCCGGCTGTTTGGTTTTTCCTGTCCGGAACGGGTGGTGTTTACTGCCAACGCCACACAGGCATTAAACACCGCTCTGTTTGGACTCCTGCGGCCAGGGGATCATGTGATTGCCACCGACTGGGATCACAATTCTGTGCTTCGTCCCCTGCACGCCTTGGAACAAATGGGTGTAAAGGTGGACTACCTGCCGGCAGACAGACAGGGGGGGCTGGCCTATCACAAGCTGGAGGAGCTGGTTCAGCCCAACACCCGGCTGCTGGTGGGGACGCATGCCTCCAATCTGACGGGAAATCTGCTGGATGTGTCAGCCATGGCGGAGTTTGCCCAAAGGCACGGGCTGGTATTTCTTCTGGACGCGGCCCAGACCGCGGGGAGCATTCCCATCTCCATGGAAGAGATGGGCGTCCATCTGCTGGCCTTTACCGGGCACAAGAGTCTGATGGGGCCCCAGGGAACCGGTGGGCTGTGCGTGGCGCCCGGCGTGGAACTGAGGCCCCTGCTTTCCGGCGGGACGGGGGTGCGTTCCTTTGAGGAGGGGCAGCCGGCGGAGTATCCGGAGCACCTGGAAGCGGGCACGCTCAACGGCCATGGCCTGGCCGGATTGGGAGCCGCTGTGGAGTTCCTTCTGGAAACCGGTGTGGAGACCATCCACGCCCATGAACAGGCCCTGACGGAGGGGTTTGTGGAGGAAGTCCAAGCACTGGACGGTGTGACGTTGTACGGAACCTTTTCCGGTAGTCGTGCGCCGGTGGTGGCGCTGAACCTGGCGGGATGGGATCCCGCCGCCGCCGCGGATGTGCTGGCGGAGGAATACGATATTGCTGTCCGCCCCGGCATCCACTGCGCGCCCAGAATGCACCGGGCTCTGGGCACCCAGGATACCGGATGCCTGCGGTTTTCCTTCGGGTGGTACACCACCTGGGAAGACATCGGCAAAGCGGTGGAGGCGTTGAAGGAGATGAGCCGGTCCCAATGCGTGTGAAGAAACCCACCCTGGTGATCACCTTTCCCACCACAACCGCGGCCCTGGGATGGGAGCGGCAGTGCCTGGAAATGGGCATTCCGGGACGGCTGGTTCCGGTACCGGTGACCATAACGGCGGATTGTGGTCTGGCCTGGGCCATGCCCCCGGCGGAGAGGGGACGGCTGGCGGAGGTGGGGGATCTGCCTCGCTCAGACTGCCTGGAGATGGAGCTTTAAACGTGGGCTTTTACCCACAGGGAAAGGATGGACAAGGATGTTGGTTGTGATTCGGGGGGCCGGTGACATTGCTTCCGGCATTGCCCTGCGCCTGCATCGGGCGGGGATGGAGCTGGTGCTCACCGATCTGCCCGTTCCAACGGCGGTACGGCGTACCGTCTGCTTTTCTGAAGCGATCCGCCTTGGGGAGACCCAGGTGGAGGGAATTACCGCCTGCCTGGCCCACACGCCGGGTGAGGCTATGGAACTGATGAAGCAGGGGAGTATACCCGTGCTGGCCGACCCGGAGGGCAGATGTATCTCGGCCCTGAAGCCGGATGGGGTGGTGGACGCCATCCTGGCCAAGAAAAACCTGGGCACCCATATGGATATGGCGCCGGTGGTGGTGGCTGTGGGGCCGGGATTTACCGCCGGGACAGACTGCCACGCGGCGGTGGAGACCATGCGGGGTCACACCCTGGGCAGGGTACTGTATACCGGCTCGCCCATTCCAAATACCGGGGTGCCGGGAAATATCGGGGGCTATACCGTGGAACGAGTGCTTCGGGCTCCGGCCCAGGGAATGTTCCACCCCTGTCTGGAGATCGGAGCCCAGGTCAAGGCGGGACAGGTGGCCGCCATGGTGGGTGACGTGCCCATGCTGTGCACCATTGACGGATGCCTGCGTGGTTTGCTCCAGAATGGCATCGAGGTGCCCGCCGGTATGAAGTGCGGGGACATCGATCCCCGGTGCAAGCCGGAACACTGTCTTTGCGCCTCCGACAAGGCACTGGCGGTGGGGGGCGGTGTGCTGGAAGCGCTGCTCCACTTTACAGCGAAACGGGAGGGATGAGCAGTGGCAGACATTCAACTGACCAAGCTGGCTGAATGCGCCGGATGCGGCGCCAAAGTGGGCGCGGGGGAACTGAGCAGGCTGCTGGAAGGGCTGAAGGTTCACCAGGATCCCAATCTGCTGGTGGGCTACGACAAAAGCGACGACGCTTCGGTCTACCGTATCTCTGAGGAACTGGCCCTGGTACAGACGGTGGATTTCTTCCCGCCCATCGCCGATGATCCCTACACCTTCGGGGCCATCGCCGCGGCCAACGCACTGTCCGACGTTTATGCTATGGGTGGAGAGCCCAAGTTGGCCCTGAATGTGATGGCGGTGCCGGAGGACATGCCCAGAGAGGCGGTCCACGCCATATTGCGGGGCGGCTACGACAAGGCTTATGAGGCGGGGGCCATCATTACCGGCGGGCACAGCATCTACGACAAGGAGCCCAAGTACGGTATGGCGGTCACCGGGTTTGTCCATCCGGACAAGCTGCTGACCAACGCGGGCGCCCAGCCGGGGGATGTGCTGATCTACACCAAGCCGGTGGGAATCGGCGTGCTCACCGCCGGTATCAAGGGTGCGTTGGTAGACGAGGAAACCAGGGTATACGCCCAGAAGCTAATGACCACCCTGAACAAGTACGCCCGGGACATTATGGTACAGTACCGGGTACACGCTTGCACCGATGTGACAGGGTTCGGAATGCTGGGACACCTGTTGGAAATGGCCCAGGGAAGCGGAGTGGAGATCCACCTGGATCTGCCCGGGATTTCTCTGATCCCCCAGGCACTGGAGCTGGCCCGGCTGGGTGTGCTGCCCGCCGGGGTATACCGCAACCGACACTTCGCTCAAGACTGGGTGGAGGACGGCGGTGTGGAGCTGGCGGTACAGGATCTGCTGTACGACCCCCAGACCTCCGGGGGGCTGATGATGGCGGTGGATCCCCAGGACGCCCCGGCTCTGCTGGAGGCATTGAAGGGGGACGACCGGGTTCCGGCGCCCCAGCTGGTGGGCCGGGCGGCGGAATACGCCGGCGGTAGCCGGATTTTTCTGAACTAGGAGGGGCACATGGAGGATCGTATGTTGATCGCCGCACTGCTGGACACCATAAAGGGCGGCGGACAGCCTGTTTTGTGTACTGTGGTGGACAGCCAGGGCTCGGCACCCCGGGGGCCGGGAGCCAGAATGGCGCTGCTGCCGGATGGCGTTTGCCTGGGCACTGTAGGCGGTGGAACGGTGGAACGGCTGGCTCAGGCCAGGGCGTCTCAGCTTCTGGCTGGGAAAGGCACGGAAGGCGTTGAGCTTTACAGTTTTGGAGGAGGTGACGCCGCCACCGGAATGGTGTGTGGAGGAACCGCTCAGATCTCCTTCCTTCGTCTGGACAGGGGAGATCTGCCTGCCCTGGAAAAACTGTCCCGTCTGCTGGAGCAGGGGGCGCCATGCCTGCTGGTTATGCGGGTAACAGGGGAACCCCCCGCTATCTCCGTTTATGAACGGGGGGAGGTACCCCATACTCTGGAAGGCAGGATGGGGAGGGGCCCTTTGCTGGAGCGAGGGATCTACACCGAGCCTCTGTGCAGGGACGGGGTGCTGTACCTGTTTGGGGGAGGCCATGTGGGCCAGGCTCTGGCCCCTATGCTGGCGCAGGTAGGCTTTCGGGTGGTGGTATTTGATAGCCGTCCGGAGCTTGCCCGGCCTGAGCTGTTCCCTGGAGTGGAGCGGGTGGTGCAGGGGGATTTCTCCTGCCTGGCACAGCAGGTGCAGCCCACCAGCCGGGACTATGTGGTGGTTATGACCCCGGGGCACCAGAACGACCTGGAGGTGCTGACACAGGTGCTGCCCCGGAAGCCCTTCTATGTGGGCTGTCTGGGAAGCCGGAAGAAGGGGGCTTTTCTTCGGTCTGAGCTGGCCCGGCGGGGCATAGCCCAGGAACAGATCGACGCCATCCGACTGCCTATTGGCCTGGATCTGGGGGGAGAGACTCCGGCGGAGATTGCCGTCAGTGTCACCGCCCAGCTGATTCAGGAACGGGCCCGCCGCCTGGGCGGACGGAAAAAGGGCGGCTGTCCCGCGTAAAATAAAGGAAAAACACGCCTGGAGGGGAATCCCTTCCAGGCGTGTTTTGTTTGAGAAGCAGAGGATAATTCATTCCGCCAGAATAATCCGCACCTGGCTGCCGGAAGCGTCGTCCAGGTACAGGGTGAGATCGGTATCCTCCGCCAGCGCTACGGCCAGCCCTTCCTCACCGGAGAGCCAGGTATCGGCGGAAGCCAGATACAATTCCACTTGAGAGGAGATCGGCAGTACCGTTCCGTCGGCCTCTACGTACCAGTCGTCCCCGTCCAGGAAGAAGTCGTCCCGGTCGGCTGTGGCTGAATCCAGGGTGCGGACGGCGGTGATGATGGTATTTCCGCTGGAATGCTGTCCCAGGGCCACACCGGCGTATCGCCCGCCTGACAGGGAAATGCTGCACAGGGATTTGCCGGAGGTGCCGCTGCTGTTGACCAGGGCCGCGGCGGAGTTGTACGCCGTCATGCTGCCGCTGCCCAGGTTGATCCCGTCCTGGCCGGAGTAGAGAAGCACCCGGCCGTAGGAATAGCAGTTTCCGGTGACATCCTTCAACAGAAGCACATCCACCTGGCCGGCGGAGTTAAGGTGATAATAGCTGACATAGGAGGAGGGAAGATTGTCCGTCCAGGTGATGGCCTCAAAATCCGAGGAGGCCGTCCCCATGTTCCCCTCCAGGTCGTATACATAGCCGTCTCCGGCCCATTCATACACGGAACAGGAGGGAGCCAGGGCGGCGGATCCCAGAGTTCCCTGGGTCAGATCCAACGTTCCGGAGTTGGAAGAGGAGAGGGCGGTGCACCGCAGGGTATCGGCAGAGGACGCGGATACCTGAACCAGGCTCCCTTGGTCGGAGACATCACAGGTTATGGTTTCGGCCCGCAGCACCAGGCCGCTTCCGGTGAGGGTGACAGACGTTCCGTCCTGGGACAGCACGCCGATCATGTCGGCCTCCAGCTGGGAGGGGGAATAGGCGGCGGCTACTTTCCCGTCATCGGTGAGCAGCAGAGTCACCTCACTGCCCAGGGAAAAGTTCCCCAGGGTTTCCCACGCGCTTTCCAGCACCTGGAGGGTACATCCGGCCACGGTGATGGTCTGGGCGGCCGCCACGTTGGGAGAGGCGGCGGACAGATAGCCGCTGATCCGGTAGTCGGACAGGCGGATTGTGCCAGCGGAAGCGTCGTAATAGGCCACATCATAGGCTGCTACCGAGGATTGATCGGTCAAAACTCCGTTTTTTGTAATGGAATAGGTTTTGTCGGAAATTTGCAGTTGGGCAGCCAGGGAAGATAGGGAAGCGGAAGAAGCCACTACCGCCTGGGAGGCGGCAGTGGTTCCGGCGGACAGACTAAGGCACACAACAGAGCCGTCGTCGCCGTAGTAGAGGCGCAGTGTCTTTCCTTTCCAGGCGTTTACCTGGAGGTAGCCGGTGGTGGAATAGGGGTAGAGGGAACCGCCGGATATCACCACGGCGTCTCCCGATACCCGGAAGAGCGATCCGTCAGAGGCGGTAAAACCGGACGCAGTGGCTGAGGCCACGGTCACGTCCTCCCAGCCACCTTCCAGAGGGATGAAACCGATCGCCTGCCCGGCGGAGTTGCACAGCAGTGTACCGGCGCAGCCTTCCAGCATGTCGCTTTGGACATTCTTTTGCGTAAAGTACACGATGCTGTCACCGCTGCCGTTTTCCAGGGAACAAGCCATGAGTAGGCCGCTGCTTCCGCCGTAGGAGGCGTCGGTATCCAGCAGAATGATCTCCTGGGTTTCGGCCACACCGTAGATGGTTTCATAATAGGCCTTGTCGCTGCCGTTTACCGTAGTGTTCATGACCCGGTAGAGCAGAACAGCGGTCTGGCCCCGGGTGAGAGCGTCGTTATCCTCCAGCTCCAGCCCGTCCGACAGACCCAGGGAGTTGGCAAAGGCGGTGTAGTCCGCCGGCCATACGGAACCGATTTCCTGGGTGGTGTAGCTTAGCATCCGAAGGAGGATGGCGGCAGCCTGACCGTAGGTGACGGCATCATCCGGGCCGAAGGTGCCGTCCCCGTATCCGTTGACCAGTCCCTGGCTGTAGGCCAGATTGACGTACCCGTTGTACCAGGAGGAGGACGAGACGTCCGAGAACAACGTTTTACGTGCGTAGACGCTTACCTGGTCGCCCATGCCCATGGCATTGACCACCATGGTACAAAGCTGGGCCCGGGTAAGGGTGGCGTCTGGGTCGAAGGTGGTGTCGCTGGTGCCGGACACAACACCCAGACCCTGGAGGGAGGCCGCCGCCAAGGCGGTGGTCTCGTCCGGAATATCGACAAAGGCGGCCGAGGCGGCGGGTATGGCCGTCAGGAACGCGGCCCCGCACAGAAGCAGGGCAAGAAGCCGTTTTTTCATGGAATCACACCTTTTCATATTAGTCCGCCCGCAGGGCGTCAACCGGCTGCAGGCCGGAAGCCTTTACTGCCGGGTACATGCCAAAGCCTACCCCGATCACCAGGGAGAAAAGAAACGCGGCCAGCGCCATCCAAAAGGCGGGCAGAAGGATCATGTCGTAAATCAGCTTGCCCAGAATCAGGGAGCCGCTGTAGCCCAGGATGATGCCGATCACACCGCCGCAGCCGGACAGGACGGTGGACTCCACCAAAAATTGGCTGATGATAACCCAGCGCTGGGCTCCGACCGCCTTTTTGATGCCGATTTCCCGGGTACGCTCGGTGACGGTGACAAGCATGATGTTCATGATTCCGATTCCACCCACCAGCAGTGCTATGGCCGCTACGCCGCCCAGTACGACCTGGAGGGAGGCGGTTTCATCCTCGGCAGCCTCCATGGCGTCGTTGCCGTTTTCCACGGTGTAGGTGCCGGTGTTGGAGTCGATATGCTCCTCCATCCAGTCGGTGACGCTGTTGATCACCGCCGTCATGGATGTAGACAGGGTCACCTTGATGGTGTAGTCGGTAAAGGTGTCGGTATCCAGCATCTGACGGTTCAGGGTGTAGGGTACCACAACCGCATCGTCCATACTTTCCTCCGCACCTCCGTCCTTCTGATAATAGACTCCCACCACGGTGAGGGGGGTGCCGTTGACCATCAGAGTTTCACCCACCGGATCCTGGAAACCGAAGAGGGCATCGGCCACATAGGAACCAATGACGCATACCAGGCTGCGATTGTCCATATCCAGCTCCAGCAGGTCGCGCCCCTCATCCAGGGTGTAGTTGTTACAGGCGGACCACTGCTCATTTCCAAAATAGAGGGTGGCGGTATCGCTGGTGTTGGCATAGTGTTTCAGAGTTGCCGAGGTGGAGTAGTTGGGGGTGACGCCGGTGATTTGATCGGACAAGGTTTCCGTTACCCAATCCATAAATTCGCTGGACTGATCGGTGGTGTTGGTACGGTCATAGCTGACCATGGACACGTTGACCTTGTTGACGCCTTGCTTTTCGTAGTAGGCGGTGAGGTCGGCGTTATATCCCTGTACCACCGACACCAGAATGAGCACCGCGCTTACGCCGATGATAATGCCCAGCATGGTTAGAAAGGAGCGGATTTTTTTGTCCATCACCGATTCAAAGGCCATTTTGATGCTGTCCACAGATCTGCCCCCTTACATATTCGCGTTGATGGCCCGGTTTTCGTCGGGGATGTTCGGCCGATCCTCCACGATATGCCCATCCTGCAGACGGACGATCCGCTGGGCCTTGGCGGCGATACCGTTGTCGTGGGTGATGAGGATAACGGTTGTGCCCAGAGCATGGAGTCCCCGCAAAATATCCAGCACCTGTTTGCCGGTTTTGGAGTCCAGGGCGCCGGTGGGTTCGTCGGCCATGATGATGGGGGACTGGGTAGCGATGGCACGGGCGATGGCTACCCGCTGCTGCTGGCCGCCGGAAAGCTGGGCAGGACGGCTGTCCGCCTTGGCGGTGATTCCTACCGCTTCCAGAGCATCCATGGCCCGCTGGCGCCGGATGGCCGGCTTGATGCCCTGATAGGTCATGGGAAGGGCCACGTTCTGCCACACGTTGAGGGAGGGGATCAGGTTGTATCCTTGGAAAATAAAGCTGATTTTCCGGCTGCGGATGTCGGCCAGTTCTCTCTGGCTTCGCCGGGCCACGGGAATATCGTCCAGGGTATACGCTCCACGTGTGGGAACGTCCAGGCAGCCCAGTATATTCATCATAGTGGACTTGCCGGAACCGGAGGAGCCTACAATGGCGACAAACTCCCCATAGTCAATGGACAGACTCACCCCGTCCAAGGCCCGCACCTCGTTTTCCATCCCCTCGCCGTATATCTTGTAAAGATCCCGGATTTCAATCAGCCCCATGGTCAACCTCCGCGGCTCATGCCGCCAGCCATTTGGCCGCCGCCCAGTCCGCTCATGCCGCCGCCCATCTGGCCGCCCATGCCGCCAAAGTTGGGCATTTCACCGCTGCCGGGGAAGGCGGCTCCACCTTCCTCATCGGTACCGGCATCGGAGGTGGTATCTCCGCCGGAGGGCGCCGTGTTTTGATAGCGCAGGAAGAGGGTTTCTCCCTCCTCCACGCCAGAAAGGATCTGGACGGAGGTTTCGTTGTAGCCGCCCACCTCTACGGGGACAGCGTAGTAACCCTCCGGATAGTCGGTGACGCTGCCGCTCGCCTGGGCGGGGTCAATGGCGTTGTCAGGGGCCTTATCCGCTTGGACCAGCAGATAGTAGCCGTCGTCATAGGTACACAGCGCGTTGATAGGGGCCAGGACGGTTTCACCGGTCTCGCCATCCCCGTCGCTGGTGTCAATGGAATAGTAAACCGTTACGCCGGAGGACAGGGCCCCATCGGAGTTAATGGTGATGGTGGCCTCAAAGGTGCTGACGCCGCTACTGGAGGAGGTGGCCTGGAGACTCAGATAGGTCAGGGTGGCGGGGTAGTACACCGTGTCGGAGGCGGTGGTGCGGTAGACGGTGACCTCCATACCCTCCTCCAGGTAGTCCACGTTCAGCTCATCAATATTGACGGTGATCTCCATGGAATCCTGGTTATAGATCATAACGCTGCCGCTGTCCTGGCCGGTCATCCGGTCGGTGGCGTAATCGGCATACACCACCTGGCCGGTGATGTCAGAGTACCGGGTGTACTCCGTGTCAATGGATTCCTGCAGATCGGCGATGCGCTCTTCTTGATAGCTGATCTGCTTTTCCACGGATTCCAGTTGGGTCTGATAGCTGGATGCGTCAATGGAAAAGAGCGTCTGCCCGGCGCTGACGGACTGATAATCCACCACGTTCACCCCAGTCAGCTCTCCGGCTGCTTTGGCGGTCACAGTCTCCTCTTTGCGGTAATCCAGAGTACCGTCCGTGGCGGCATAGATGGGCTGTCCGTCTTTCCCCTCCAGCCAACAGGTGGCAGTGATACCCTGGGTAAGAGAGCCGGGATTTTTGATCTCCAGGGTGACGGCGAAGCATTTCATGCCCTCGGGGGTGACGTAGTTGACGTGCTGGATGTCGGTTACTGTACCGGTGAGAGAGAGCATTTGATCGGGAATGGAGACGGTAACCGTCTGCCCGGTGCGGATCTCATCCTGATAGCTATAGCTGAAGTAAAGGGTTGTCTTCATGTAGCTGTCGTCCACCAGGGTGGCCAGCACCGTGCCGTTTTGTACGTTGTCACCTTCCTGAGCCTGGACGTTTTCCACCCGCCCCGCAAAGGAGGCGGTTACCTGCTGATTGCTCAGATTCTCCTGCAGCTCCTGGTACTGCTCATAAAGGCTTTCCAGCTCCAGCTCATACTCCATGATTTCGTCCTCCACCTCGGAGGAGTCCAGCACATAGAGCAGATCTCCCGCCTCCACGTTGTCGCCGGTCTGCACACACCATTCCAAAACGGTACCGGAGACGGTATAGGTTACAGAGTCTGCGGGGGTGGTGGTGCCGGAGCCCTCCAGGGCCTCGTTCAGCTGGCCGTAGGTGGTGGCGCCGGTAATGGCCACCCGCTCCTCCTGCACGAAAAACAGCCGGTAAATCCCAAGCCCTCCGGCGATGAGCACGGCGGCCAAGAGTATGAGCGCGACCAGCCGTTTTACCGAAAGCACTTTCCGCGGCTTCTTAGGCGTCCAGTGGGGCAGCCGCTCTCGCAGAGATGGAAACTTTCCTTTGGACGTTTGCTCTCCCGGCACGGGGGAAAGAGGCTGGGTGTCAGTGGTATTCATGGACAGACCTCCCGCATCAATCAGAATCAGGAAACGGCCCTCCGGCCGTTTCCTGATTTATCCTAGCGGGGAATTGTGATGGAGTTATGGTGGCACTTTGAATAAATTTTAAAAAGCCCATGCCGCGGTGCCGCGGCATGGGCTTACAAATTATATGGTTTCGTCCAGGGGCAGCCGGAAAGAGAAGGCCACGCCATCCGGCCTGTTTTCCACGGAGCAGCTGCCCCAGTGGTGCTGAATGATGTTTTTCACAATGGACAGGCCCAGACCCGCGTGAACCTGTTCCGTGCGGGTGCGGGCTTCATCCACCTTGTAAAAGCTGTCCCATACCCGCTCCAGCCGGTTCTCCGGGATGGGTGCGCCCTGGTTAAACACCGTCACCTGACCGAACCCATCCAGACGATCCAAAGTCACCGTGATCCGTCCCCCTTGGGGCGTATGGGCGGCGGCGTTGCTCAAATAGTTGCTCAAGGCCATCTCCAGATACCGAAGATCACCCCTGACATGGGCAGCCGGTTCGCATCCCGGCCCCTCTACCTGATAACCGGCCAGCACGGGAGCCATCCGGGACAGGGTATCCCGGCACAGGGCTCCCAGTTCCAGAGGTACCGGCTCCATGGATGCCAGACCGTTTTCAATGGAGGACAGCTCCAGCATGCTGCCTACCATCTGGTTGAGCCGCTGGGCCTCGTCCACAATAACGTCACAGTATTCGTTCCGGTCGATTCCCGGCACTCCGTTTTTCAGATTCTCGGCGTACATCTGGAGCAGGCACAGAGGAGTCTTCATCTCGTGGGACACATTTGCCACAAACTCCCGGCGCATCTGGTCCAGCTGCTTCTGCCTGTCCACATCCCGCTGGAGGGCGGCGTTGGCCAGCCGCAGCTCCTCCACGGCGGCGCTGAGATGTCCCGCCATACGGTTGATGCTGCCGGCCAGCTCGGACAGTTCCCGGATGGAGCCGGACTCGTCCGCCTGGGCGGTAAAATCCAGATCGGCCACCTGCCGGGAAACGGTGCGGACTTCCAGGATAGGGCGGGTAATGCTCCGGGCCAGCAGAATTCCGGCGGCGGCGCCCACCATCAGCACAAAAGCCAGGATATAGAGAGAGAAGCGATTGAACAGGGCGATGCTGCTTTCCACCGACTCAACCATGACCCACAAAACCACGTACCGTTCTCCGCCGCCGTAAGAGAACCGGCCGGTGAGGCACAGCATGGATTCCTCGCCCTGGAAGGGCAGTTCCAGCGCTTCCGGCTCCGTGGAAAAGGTCTGGTCGGAAAAGACGGGCAGAGGGGGGAAATCGGGGGCGCTGCCGTCCATGGGGCGGCTGGTGTATACCACATGTCTGCCGTCGTGGATCAGTACCCGGATGTTGTCCCCATCTTCTCCGGGGCGAAGCAGCGCATACAATTGCTGGGCGTTGTCGGAATAATTTGTCCTGAGATAGGAGAAGAAGTACTCCATCTCCCTTTTTTTACTGTGCAGAAAATAGGGCCTGGCCAGAAACAGGCCGAAGGCCAGCTGTCCCACAGCAACCAGCAGCAAAAGCAGAGCGGTAAAGGACAGCAGGCGGGTGCGGATGGAGTGGGAGCGTCTCATGACTTCACCTCAAACTTATATCCCACCCGGTACACGGTCTGTATATATTCCGACCGATTCCCCAGTTTCAAACGGAGGTTCTTCACATGGGTATCCACCGTCCGCTCATCTCCGTTGTAATCCAGTCCCCATACCTGATCCAGCAGCTGGCCCCGGGAGAGAATCAGGCCGGGATTACTCATGAAATGATACAGCATGGAAAACTCCTTTGGGGTCAGCTCCACCGGCTGGCCGTCCACCTCCACCCGGTGCTGATCCGGGTCGATGGACACGCCTTCAACGCAGACCGCGCCTGTCTGAACCTGTCCGGATCTGCGGAGCACCGCGTCCATCCGGGCCAGAAGCAGCGCGGTGGAAAAGGGCTTTGGAATATAGTCGTCCGCACCCTGGGAAAATCCCTGGAGCTGGTCATGCTCCTCGCCTCTGGCGGTCAGCATGATCACGGGGGTATGGGGCGAGAGGCTCCGCAGCTGCCGGAGCACGCCGAACCCGTCCAGCTCCGGCATCATCACATCCAGCAGCACCAAATCCACACTGGCGCTGTGGGCCTCAAAGAGCTCCAACGCCTGTCTGCCGTTTTCCGCCGTCAATACGTGGTAGCCGTTGGCCGACAGCAAATCCCGCAGAGCACGGAGAATGCGGGTTTCATCGTCAGCCAGCAGGACGCATCGTTTCCGTTCATACATCAGTCTCTGCCCCTTTCCGCCTGATAACAAAGCCATTATAAAATGGAGGGAAAAACCATGTCAAGCCCACGGTGGAGTATGGGAAGGGATGCGGCGTACGGAAACGTCTCGTTGTCCTTTCACACATGCACCATCTGCTGCAAGGTCTTCTGTCAGGTCGGCGATTACATCACCGGTGGATTGGATGCCGTTGGCGCTCCAGGGCGCTCCGGAGGCGGCGGTGGGGTAGATGCCGGTGGTGTGATCCACAAAGTAGGGGGCGAAGGGGGTGTCCTTGATCTGATCGGCGGTGAGGTTCCGGGTCAGCTGGTGGACGATGGCGGCCACCATCTCCATGTGCCCCAGCTCCTCCGTACCGATATCGGTCAGCAGACCCTTGGCCTCGGCGTAGGGCATGGCGTATCGCTGGGACAGATAGCGCATGGATGCACCCAACTCGCCGTCAGGCCCACCGTACTGGCTGATAATAAAGGCGGCCAGCTTGGGGTTAGGCGTGGAGATCTTCACCGGATATTGCAGCTTTTTTTCATAGACAAACATATACACACCTCCTTATTGCTGGGCGTTCCAGGGCCAGGGCTCCTCCAGCCAGCGGAAGGACTGGCCGTTGGCGGCAGAGCACAGGGTCAGCGGGCCGTACTGGGTCTCATAGGCGGCTTTGGCCTCCCGGGCAGCGGCGGCATAGTCCTGAAACAGGGCGAAGGCCTCATTGTCGTCGGGATGGGTGTCCAGGTAGGCGCCCAGCTCCATGACGACAAACTCCAGGGCCTGAAGCTGAGTCAGGGGAGAGGCGGGGACGGCGCTGCCTTCCATCTTCAGATGGAAGGGCAGGTTCAGGCCGGGGAAGAGGGTGCCGTTGGCCAGGGCCTCCGTTTGGGTGTATTTCTTCGCCCCTTTGGGCTGGAAGGGGACGTAAGGCACCGAAAGTCCGGCGCAGGACGGCAGAGAGCCCTGTCCATCCTGGCATGCGCCGGGCATGGGGCAGCTGTTGCCTTGGTCTTGATTCAAAATAAATTCCTCCTTCAAGGGTAATTAGGAGGGGAGACGAAAACCCCCTCCGACCCATACTATGAGCCGAAGGGGGAAGGGGTCCCAGGGAGGCATACCGGGGCAAGGCACCGCCATACATATGCTGTATGGGAGGTGGTCACTATGAAATGGAGGGCATGGGCCGCGGGTATAGCGGCGCTTGCGGCACTGGGCGGTGGGATGCTGGTCCAGACCTACCGAGTACAGATCGCTCCGGCGGCCTCACCGGCGGCGGCCAGAGAGATACAATGGATTCTGGATGCCGGACACGGGGGAGAGGATGGGGGCGCCGTATCGGTCAGCGGCGTACCGGAGAGCCAAGTCAACCTGAGTATTGCCCTGCGTCTGGATCAGATACTGGGCCTGCTGGGCCAACCCGCTCTGCTGCTGCGGGAGGAGGACGTCTCCCTCCATACGCCGGAAGCGGAGACCCTGCGGGAGAAAAAACGCTCCGATCTGATGGAACGGGTTCGAATGGTCAACGAGCTGCCGGAGGCCACCCTGATCAGTCTCCATCAGAACAGCTTTCCCCAGGGGCAATACTGGGGCACCCAACTGTTTTGGGCGCCCACAGACGGTTCCATGGAGCTTGCAAAGGAACTCCAGACCCTGATTCAGGAGAACTTGCAGCCGGAGAACCGTCGGGCGGCCAAAGAGGTGGATCCAGCCGTCTATCTGATGAACCATGTCCAGGGGCGGGCGGTGCTGGTGGAGTGCGGCTTTCTGTCCAACCCGGAGGAGGAGGCTCTGCTGCTGTCCCCGGCGTATCAGACCAAGGTGGCGGCGGTTTTGGCTTTGGGATGCGTTAAAAACGCCCCAGTTCCCGGATGACAGCGCCAGCCAGCACAAGGCCGGCCGCCCCCGGCACATAGGAGAGGGAGCCGGGGGTGTCCCGCCGGGCGGTGGTTCCGGGGCGGGTGTCGGTGCCGGCGGGGGCCTCTTGATGGATTTCTCCCACGGGAGCGTGAGGCAGCTCTGTGGAGTAGACCACCTTCAGATGCTCCACGCCTCTGCGGCGCAACTCCTTCCGCATGACTCTGGCCAGAGGACAGCCCTGGGTTTTACTGATGTCGGTGACGGTAAATGCCGTGGGATCCAGCTTGTTCCCAGAGCCCATGGCGCTGATAATGGGAACCTGTAAGGCTTGACACCTTGTCACCAATTCCAGCTTGGCGGCCACCGTGTCAATGCAGTCCACCACATAGTCGTACTGGCTCAGATCCACCAGATGGGCGGTCTGGGGCAGGTAAAATAGGGGAATGGCTTCCACCCGGCAGGCGGGATTGATGTCCCGTACCCGGTCCGCCATGACCTGGGCCTTGGGCAGACCGATGGTGGAGTGGAGGGCGGCGATTTGGCGGTTTAGGTTGCTTTCCGAGACGGTATCGTCGTCATACAGGTGTAAAGTACCTACACCTGCCCGCGCTAGAGCTTCAACGCAGAAGCCGCCCACACCGCCCACGCCGAATACCGCTACCTTGGCTTGCTCCAAGCGCTGGATGGGCTCGTCTCCCACCAGCAGGCGGGAGCGGATAAACTGGTCAGACATAGAAAAACTCCTTTGATCCTTTGTCCTTCTAGTATATCACATGGAGAATGGTTATACCAGCTGGTAAAACAGACCGTGCTGCACACAGTACCAATACAGCTTGCCATGGCCGATCCGGGGCAGACGGGTCTGCAAATCCCACTCGGGGTAGAGCCGCCGGAGTACCAGTGTTTCTCCCGTGACCAGAGCTGCGAAGGAGATGTAGTGCTCCTTGGTCATAGGATGGTCGGAGGAGATAAAGTAGTCGTTTTCAATCAGCTCCACGGTGAGGCGCTCTTCTTCCGGGGCCTTGACCGCCTCCAGAGGGACAAGCTTCTTGCCGCAGCAGGAGACCGCACCGGATGCCGAGGCGGTCATCAGGTTGCTGCAGGTGGGACAGAGATAAAAATTCAGATGTTTCATGGTTCCTCCGTTTTCTTGGTTTTCCGTCAGCTCCCCGGCCAGCAGACTCTCCACCGGAACACCCAGAATCAGGGCCAGACGGGGGAGGAGGGAGATGTCCGGACAACCCTGGCTCCGTTCCCATTTGGATACGGCTTTATCACTGACAGCCAGCTGTTCCGCCAGACAGCGCTGGGTCAATCCCTTTTGCAGCCTTAAGCGACGGATTAGACCGCCGATTTTCTCATAATCCATGCTTGGTTCCCTCCCAGGTAATGAATGTGTCCGTCCGAAACAGAATAGCAGAATTTTGCCTCTTTGCCAACCGACGCAGCGTAGATATGACAACGGGGACGCACATTCCGCGTGCGTCCCCGTTTTTTCATTATTTCACCAGCTGACTCATATCGTACAGGCCGGGGGCCTGAACCGTGGCCATAAACTTGGCGGCTTCCACCGCGCCCTGGGCGAAGATTTCCCGGGAGAGGGCGGTGTGCTTGATCTCCATAATCTCGTCGTGGCCGGCAAAGATGATCTCATGCTCACCCACAATGGTGCCGCCCCGGACAGCGGAGATGCCGATCTCCTTCTTTTCCCGGGGGTGGCGAACGCTGTGGCGTTCAAAGATGTATTCCGTCTCATGGCCGCAAGCGGACGCGGCGGCGTCGGCGATCATCAAAGCGGTGCCGGAGGGGGCGTCCACCTTTCGGCGGTGGTGCCGCTCCACGATCTCAATGTCATAGCTGTCTCCCAGTACGGAGGCGGCCTTCTTGACCAGCTCCAGCAGCACATTGATGCCCAGGGACATGTTGGCCGAGCGGAAAATGGGCACCTGGAGGGCGGCGGCCCCGATCTGGGCTACCTGCTCAGGAGAGTAGCCGGTGGTGGCCAACACCAGAGGGGTACCGGTGGCCTTGGCAAACTCCAGCAGGCCGTCCAGCGCTGCGGGGGCGGAGAAGTCGATAACGGCGTCCGCCTGGCCGGCAAACTGGCTGGGGGAGGAGTAGACGGGATAGTCCCGGTCGTTCGTCCCCAGCACATCAAAGCCGGCGACCACGGTGACGCCCGGGTCGGCCTTGCACAGGCTCTCTACCACCCGGCCCATGTGGCCATTGCACCCGGAAATGATTATCTTCAGCATCGGGTCACGCTCCCCTTACAGCAGGCCCTTGGAGGCCAGTGCGCTGCGGAGCACCTCCAGATTCTTAGGCGCCATGTCGCACAGAGGCAGGCGCAGGGGGCCGGCCTCCATTCCCATCAGGTTCAGGGCCGTCTTCACAGGGATGGGGTTGACCTCGCAGAACAGAGCGTCGATCAAATCCATATATTCGATCTGCAGCTTGGATGCGGACTGGAAGTCGTTTTCCAGGCACAGATGGGTCATCTTGGCCATTACCCGAGGGATGATGTTGGAGGCCACAGAGATCACGCCCTTGGCGCCCAGGGACATCATGGGAACCACCTGGTCGTCGTTGCCGGACCAGATATAGAAGTCGTCGCCGCACAGATGGCGGGTATGGGCCAGGAGGGAAAAGTTGCCGCTGGCCTCCTTCACACCGTTGATCTTGGGATTCTGGGACAGGGTGTGATAGGTCTCGGCGGTGAAGGACACGCCGGTGCGGCTGGGCACATTATACAGAATGATGGGTAGCTCAGTGCGGTCGGCGATGTACTCATAGTGCTTGATCAGGCCGTTCTGGCTGCACTTGTTGTAGTAGGGGGTGACATGGAGCAGAGCATCGGCGCCGGAGTCCTGAGCGTGGAGAGAGAGGTACACAGCGGCGGAGGTGTCGTTACTACCTGCGCCGGCGATGACCTTCACCCGGTGGTTGACCCGCTTGACGCAGAACTCCACGGCGGCGATGTGTTCCCTAATGGTCATGGTAGCCGACTCACCGGTGGTGCCGCAGACGCACACGGCGTCCACGCCGCCCTCAATCTGCATGTCGATCAGACGTCCAAAGGCATCGTAATTGATATTTCCGCTCTGGTCAAAGGGGGTGGCCAGGGCCACGCAGCTGCCGGTGAAAACCGGGGTTCTTGCCATAGAAATCAACATCCTTTCTCTGGGATTGCCCGCCCGGGTAACCGGGCGGGGGGATGAATGGAAGGGGGATCAGCGGGCAGTGATGTAGCCCTCAGCGCACAGCAGCTCAGCCAGCAGAACGGCGCCGCCGGCAGCACCACGGAGGGTGTTGTGGGACAGGCCCACGAACTTGTAGTCGTACTGGGTATCGGGACGCAGACGGCCCAGAGAGATGGCCATGCCGCCCTCCAGCTCCCGGTCCAGCTTGGCCTGGGGACGGTCGGGCTCCTCGAAGTAGTGGAGGAACTGCTTGGGGGCGGAGGGGAGGTTCAGCTCCTGGGCGCGGCCCTTGAACTCAGCCCAAACCTGCTTGATTTCCTCGATAGAGGGCTTGTTGGCAAAGGACATAAACACAGCGGCGGTGTGGCCGTCGGACACGGGAACATGGAGGCACTGAGCGGTGATGGAGGGAGACTGGGCGGAGACGATCTTGCCGTCCACCACCTCGCCCCAGACCTTCAGGGGCTCCTGCTCGCTCTTCTCCTCCTCGCCGCCGATGTAGGGGATCAGGTTATCCACCATCTCAGGCCAGCGCTCAAAGGTCTTGCCGGCGCCGGAAATGGCCTGGTAGGTACACACCAGCACCTTCTCCAGTCCGAACTTCCGCAGGGGATGGAGAGCGGGGGCGTAGCTCTGGATGGAGCAGTTGGACTTGACGGCGATGAAGCCCCGCTGAGTGCCCAGACGGCGGCGCTGGGCCGGAATCACGTCCAGATGCTGGGCGTTGAGCTCAGGCACCACCATGGGTACATCCTCCGTCCAGCGGTGGGCGGAATTGTTGGACACCACCGGGCACTCCGCCTTGGCGTACCGCTCCTCCAGGGCACGGATTTCCTCTTTCTTCATATCTACGGCGCAGAACACAAAGTCCACCATGGAGGCGATCTTCTCCACGTCGGCCTGGGCGTCCAGCACCACCATATCCTTGGCCTGCTGGGGAATGGGGGTTTTCATGGCCCAGCGGCCGGCCACGGCCTGCTCATAGGTCTTGCCCGCGGAGCGGGGGCTGGCGGCGATGGCGGTGAGCTGGAACCAGGGATGGTTCTCCATCAGGGTGACAAACCGCTGACCAACCATACCGGTTGCGCCGATGATTCCTACTTTGTACTGCTTCATGTGCTTCCGTTCCTTTCGGAGCCGGAGGGTAACCCGCCGGCAGAGTTCTGGGAGAATGGGAAAACAGAGGTTGCCAATCCCGACAAAAACCGATATAATGAACCGGTAAACCATGCGGGGCAGGGCGGCTGCATGTTCTCTCAGCGGGCCGTCTCCGGCCCTTTTTTATAAATATGTATACGCTGACCCCATGATAGCATGTGCAAGTTCCCCATGTCAACGGAGGGGGAACTGGCGGATTAGACAGAAATGGAGCAAAAGATGAGAAAAAAACTGACAAATATTGTCGCTGCCGCATTGACGGCCTGTCTGCTGGTGACCGGGAGTGCGGCCGCTCCCACGGAAAAAGGCACCGTGCTGTGGGAGGATCCGGTCCAGGTGGGTCTGGCCTACGGCTCCAGTGCGCTGGTCAATGCCAACCTGGAAAATAATACCGACTACGGCGAGGGGTATCGACTGGGCTATTTCGATGAGGATCTGGCCTTCCATGAGCTGGGCCGCACCCAGCCTTCCATGACGCAGATCACCATGATCAAAACCCAGAACACCTGGGTGTCCGGCAGCAGCTATTCCCTGTCCGACAACGGAGGAGCGGTGATCGGCTGCTATCACATCCAGCTGCCCGGTACATATGACAACTTTGACCAGGCCAAAGAGGCGGCGGAGGAATACGAGGATGGATTCCCCGCCTGGATCAGCGGCAGCTATCAGGCCAGGGTGGGCGCCTACACCACTAATGAGGAGGCGGAGGCGGCCAGAAGCCAGCTGGGGCTGGAGGACTGCACCATCCTGGGCACCTCGTCCTACGGCGTGAATGTCACCCTCACCGGAACCACCACCATCCTGTTCCAGTTTGACGGAGGTGCAGAGCTGGCTCTGGGCGTGCTCCCTGATGTGACCGGCGCCGATGAGGTCCGCACCTGGTTCAAGGGCTACCGGTATTACGGCGGGTTCCGGTATGAACGGATCAGCGGCGGGAATATTACCGTGGTCAATATCGTGGATCTGGAGACCTATATCAAGGGCGTTATCCCCTATGAGATGAGCAACAACTGGCCGCTGGAGGCCCTGAAGGTGCAGGCGGTGTGCGCCCGCAGCTACGCGTACAACAACATCGTCAGCCAAAAGCACAGCAAATACCATTTTGACGTCTGCAACACCACCGATTGCCAGGCCTATCACGGCGCCGGCTCGGAAATCTCTACCTACCAGGCCAACGAGCGCACCGACCAGGCCGTGGATGAGACGGCGGGGGAGTACGCCCGGTATAACGGGAAGATCATCGAGGCATTTTACTCCTCCAGTCATGGCGGCGCCAGCGAGAGCGTGGCCAACGTGTGGGGCTCTTCCCTGACCACCTACCCCTACCTATGCGGCGTGGAGGATCCCTATGAGCAGGAGATCGCCGACCGCAACTCCTATTCCTCCTGGAGCACGGATTACACCACGAAGGAACTGACCGACCGGCTGCAGAGCTATGGCTACGGCGTGGGTACCACGGTGGAATCCTTGTCTGTCACCTATTCTGATTTGGGCAACGTGATCGTCATCGTAGCGCATTACGCCAACGGCCAGAGCAGCACCTTCAAGCCCACCAACATCCGCAGCGTCTTTGGCGTTCCCTCGATCCGCTTTGCGGTCAACGCCCCTCTGGGGGAGGGAACGGAGGCGGGGGAGACCCCGGGTATCAACGGCAGCGGCCCCCTGGATCAGCAAGGCAGCTATTCTGTCATCAGCGGAACAGGAACCGTGACGTCCGTAGACGGTGAGGACCTGTACGCCGTTTCCGGTACCGGCAAGGTAGAGCCTGTGGCCGGTTCCGGCGGCTCCGGCAGTTCCGGCAGCGGAAATGTGGCCGGTACCACGGTGGAGGTTTCCGCCGACCACTATACCTTCAACGGTGCCGGCTTCGGCCACCAGCTGGGTATGAGTCAGTATGGCGCTTACGCTATGGTGGAGCTTGGCTTTTCTTACGAAGAGATTATTGCGTTTTACTACCCCGGCGTTGTGGTAAAGTGACCGGGGGGAGAGGAAGTCTGACCATTGAAAACCGCGGATTTTGATTTTGAGCTGCCGGAGGAGCTCATCGCCCAGACCCCTCTGGAGCGGCGGGACGCCTCCCGTCTGCTGACCTTGGACAAGAACACCGGGGAGACCGGACATTTTCATTTCTACCAGCTGCCCCAGTTTCTCCGTCCGGGAGACTGTCTGGTGCTGAACAATTCCCGGGTGCTGCCCGCCCGGCTGATCGGACACCGGCTGCCCGGCGGCGGTGCCTGTGAGGTGCTGCTGCTCACCGATAAGGGGGACGGAGTGTGGGAGTGCTTGGTACGTCCCGGCCGAAAGCTGAAGCCGGGGGCGGAGATGTCCTTCGGAGAGGGAAAGCTCACCGCCACGGTGGAGGAGGAAGTCTCCGGCGGGAACCGCCTGGTGCGCTTCCACTACCAGGGCATTTTTCTGGAGGTGCTGGAGGAACTGGGAAAAATGCCTCTGCCCCCCTATATCAAGGAGGCGCTTCAGGACAATGAGCGGTACCAGACCGTCTATTCCAAGATCAACGGCTCGGCGGCGGCCCCGACGGCCGGCCTGCACTTCACGCCGGAACTGCTGAAGCAGATTCAGGAGATGGGTGTACGGCTGTGCTATGTGACCCTCCACGTGGGCCTTGGCACCTTCCGCCCGGTAAAGGCGGAGGAGATCACCGACCACGAGATGCATTCGGAATACTGCCAGATCTCTCAGGAGGCAGCGGACATCATCAACGAGACCAAGCGCAGCGGGGGACGGGTGATTTGCGTGGGAACCACCTCCTGCCGCACGGTGGAGAGCTTTGCCGGGGAGGACGGTACCATGTCTCAGGCGGCGGGCTGGACCAATATATTCATCTACCCCGGCTATCGATTCAAGGTATTGGATGGGCTCATCACCAATTTCCATCTGCCCCAGTCCACCTTGATTATGCTTGTGTCCGCCTTGGCGGGCCGGGAGCATGTGCTGGCCGCCTACCGTGAGGCGGTGGAGAAACGGTATCGCTTTTTCAGCTTCGGTGACGCCATGCTGATTACCTGAACAAAGGAGTTTTTTTGTGTTTCGAGTCATCAAACAGGAGGGACGTGCCAGACGGGGAGAGTTCACTTGTCCTCACGGTACGGTCCAGACCCCCGTCTTTATGAATGTGGGCACCCAGGGCGCCATCAAGGGGGCGGTGGACGCCCACGACCTGAAGGAAATCGGCTGCCAGGTAGAGCTGTCCAACACCTACCACCTCCATCTCCGTCCCGGAGATCAGGTGGTCAAGGCCATGGGTGGACTGCACCGGTTCATGGACTGGGACGGCCCCATGCTCACCGACAGCGGGGGATTCCAGGTGTTTTCCCTCTCCGGCCTGCGGAAAATCACGGAGGAGGGTGTCACCTTCGCCTCCCATATCGACGGACGACGGATCTTTATGGGGCCGGAGGAGTCCATGGCCATCCAGTCCAACCTGGGCAGCGATATCGCCATGGCCTTTGACGAGTGTATTGAAAATCCGTCCCCCCGTGAGTACGTGGAGCGTTCCGTGGACCGGACCACTCGGTGGCTGGAGCGGTGTATAGCCGAGCACCGGCGGCTCAATGCCCTGCCGGACTGCGTCAACCCCGGCCAGATGCTGTTCGGCATCAACCAGGGGGGAACCTACGGAGACATCCGGCAGCGTCACATGGAGCAGATCGCGCAGCTGGACTGCGACGGCTTTGCCATCGGCGGCCTGGCGGTGGGGGAGCCTACCCAGGTGATGTATGAGATGATTGACATCGTGGAGCCCTGTATGCCCCAGGAGAAGCCCCGCTATCTCATGGGTGTAGGCACCCCGTCCAACATCATCGAAGCCGTCGCCCGAGGCGTGGACTTTTTCGACTGTGTCATGCCCGCCCGGAACGCCCGCCACGGTAAACTGTATACCTGGGAAGGCACCATCAACATCAAAAACGAGAAATACAAGCTGGATCCCAGGCCCATCGATCCCACCTGTACCTGCCCGGCCTGCCGCTCCTTTTCCCGGGCGTACCTGCGCCACCTGCTGACGTCGGGGGAGATGCTGGCTATGCGCCTAGCGGTGCTGCATAATCTGCATTTTTACAACGAGCTGATGGCCCGCATCCGTCAGTCTCTGGAGGAGGGCACCTTTGAAGCCTTCCGGTCCGCATATTCCGGCAAACTGGACCGGCCTGTGCAGGGGTGAAATTTGGAAGAATTTCCGTGAGACGGAATAAAATTTACAAAAAGACTTGTCAAATAAGGGAATGGCCTATATAATATAAAGGCGCATTTTCCAATTACAGAACTTTTGGAGGGAACCAAGCAGCTATGGAAGGGTTAAGCAGCATTTTGTTGATCGTAGTCATGTTCGCCATGCTCTACTTCTTCATGATCCGCCCCGAGAACAAGCGGAAGAAGGAGGCCCAGAATCTTCGGGATTCTCTGGTCGTGGGCGATACGGTCACCACCATCGGCGGCATTACCGGCACCGTGTGCACCGTGAAGGAGAACACCATCGTCATTGAGTCCGGCGCCGACCGTGTGCGGATTGAGCTGACCAAGTGGGCCGTGTCCACGAAGGGCGAGGTCACCAGCGAGTCTGCCCGCTGAAATCAGGTATGAATGGACACCTCCCCGCATAGGATTTCGTGAAAACGGAATCCGCGGGGAGGTTTTGTTATGGGCAAGCGGGAGAAAAAGACGGAGCAGACAGGCAGAGCCTGGATGAGTGTGATGGGAGAACTGATCCGGGGCGGCGTAGTAGCCCTGGGAACAGCGGTGCTGGTGGTGCTGGCTGCCTCTGTGCCTGCCGCAGGAGGGATCCTGGGGGAAGACAGGCTGTGGCAGGTGGTGCTGGCGGCCTGTGTCCTGGGAGGATTACTGGGCGGCCTGTTCGCGGTGCGTGGCCTGGGGGGCGGATCACTGCCGGTGGGGGCAGGGGTCGGCCTGATCCTGTTTCTGCTGCTGCTGTCCCTGGGCTTTCTGCTGTATGACGAGGCGGCCCTGTCTCAGGAAAGCCTGCCCATTCTGCTGGCCTGCTGCTGCGGCGGCGCTGTCGCGGGCATTCTGGGGAGAAAGCCCAGAAAAAAACGGAAAAGATAGATTGAAATGTGTCCCAAGATATGCTACAATAAGTAAAACCATATGCGAGTCAATTGGCTTGCAGAAACACAGGAGGAGATTCCAATGAAACATATTCAGACTTTGAACGGCGCCACTCTGAAGGCCAGCGCTGCCAAGGGCGGCTGCGGCGAGTGCCAGACTTCCTGCCAGTCCGCTTGCAAGACTTCCTGCACCGTGGCCAACCAGAAGTGCGAGAATCAGTAATCTGTTTTTGATGGGAAAAGGGCAGGTGTCAGCCTGCCCTTTTTCATGTTTGATAACGCCTCCCAACTGCCGGACAGGCAGGGAGGAGAAGGAGACTTGGATATGATACATACCTTTACCGCCCTGGGGCAGTACCTGGTGGCGGATGTAAACAGCGGCGCTGTCCATGTGCTGGACAAGCTGAGCTATGATTTGCTGTCCTTGCTGGACAAGCCCATGGAGGAGCGGTGCCCCAGGGAAGTGCTGGACAAGCTGAGCCAGTACTCCGCTCAGGATGTGGAAGAGGCCTGGGAGGAGCTGCACGGCCTGCAGGAGCAGGGGCTGCTGTTCTCCGATGACAGCTATGTGGATCCGGAGGCTGCCATGGCTCTGCCCAAGCAGGCGGTGGTCAAGGCCCTGTGCCTCCACGTGTCCCATGACTGCAACCTGCGGTGTAAGTACTGCTTTGCCTCCACCGGCGATTTCGGCACCGGACGGAAGGTCATGGATGCGGAAACCGCCAAACGGGCCATTGACTGGGTGGTGGCCAAGTCCGGAAAGCGCCGGAACATCGAGGTGGACTTCTTCGGTGGCGAGCCGCTGATGGCTCTGGACACCGTGAAGGAGACGGTGGCCTATGCCCGCTCCCTGGAAAAAGAGCACGACAAGGTATTCCGCTTTACAATCACAACCAACGGCATGCTCCTCAACGATGAGACCATCGACTACATCAACCGGGAGATGTCCAACGTGGTGCTGTCTCTGGACGGACGGCCTCAGGTAAACGACAATATGCGGCCGACTCCGGGAGGGCAGGGGAGCTATGACGTCATTGTCCCCAAGTTCCAGAAGCTGGTGGCCCAGCGGGGCAGCAAAGAATACTACGTCCGTGGCACCTTTACCCGGGAGAACCTGGACTTTGCCCAGGATGTGACGCACCTGGCCTCTCTGGGCTTCCGCCATGTGTCTGTGGAGCCCGCCAGCGGTCCTCTGGACGATCCCTTCGCCATTAAGAAAGAGGATCTGCCCCAGGTGGAGGCGGAGTATGAGAAGCTGGCCCGGGAGTTGATGGGCCGGAAGGAGGTCAACGACCGGATGCGCCCCACTGTCAACGGGAAGGGGAGCTACGACGTGATTGTCCCCAAGTTCCAGAAGCTGGTGGCCGGCCGGGGGACCAAGGACTACTACGCCCGG
>CALXDY010000067.1 GCA_944387225.1 uncultured Oscillospiraceae bacterium
ATCCACCCAGATGTACGACATGGCGGAGATGTTCGTCCGGCCTCTGAAGAAGCTGGTCATCAAGGAGACCGACGAGAAGGCCGAGGAGGATGTGAACATCGACGCGGACTACATCGTGGACGAGAAGGCCCGCACCGCCACCCTCACCGCCCGGGGCATCCAGAAGGCCGAGGAGTTCTTCCACGTAGAGAACCTCTCCGACCCGGAGAACGCCACCCTGGCCCACCACATCAACCAGGCCATCAAGGCCCACGGCGTGATGAAGAAGGACATCGACTACGTCATCAAGGACGGCCAGGTGGTCATCGTTGATGAGTTTACCGGCCGTCTGATGTTTGGCCGGCGGTACAACGAGGGCCTGCACCAGGCCATCGAGGCCAAGGAGCGGGTAAAGGTGGAGCGGGAGAGCAAGACCCTGGCCACCATCACCTTCCAGAACTACTTCCGTCTGTACACCAAGCTCTCCGGTATGACCGGTACCGCCCTCACCGAGGAGGAGGAGTTCGGCACCATCTATCAGCTGGACATCGTGGAGATCCCCACCAACCGTCCCTTGGCCCGGAAGGACGACTCCGACGTAGTGTACAAGACCGAGGCCGCCAAGTACCGGGCGGTCATCGCCCAGATCAAGGAGTGCCACGCCAAGGGCCAGCCGGTGCTGGTGGGCACTGTGTCCATTGAGAAGAACGAGCACCTGAGCAAGCTCCTCCAGAAGGAGGGCATCAAGCATAACCTCCTCAACGCCAAGAACCATGAGCGTGAGGCTGAGATTGTGGCCCAGGCTGGTAAGCTGGGGGCCGTTACCGTGGCCACCAACATGGCCGGCCGTGGTACCGATATCATGCTGGGCGGCAATGCCGAGTATATGGCGAAAAATGACCTGCGGAAGGCCGGTCTCTCCGATGAGCTTATCGCTGAAGCCACCGGCTACGCCGAGACTGACAACCAGGAGATCCTGGACGCCCGGAAGATGTATGCCGAGAGCCTCAAGAAGCACAAGGAAGAAATCGCCGGGGAGGCTGACGCCGTCCGAGCTGCCGGTGGTCTCTTTATCATCGGTACCGAGCGCCATGACTCCCGCCGGATTGACAACCAGCTCCGCGGCCGTGCCGGCCGTCAGGGCGATCCCGGTGAGACCAGGTTCTACCTCTCCCTGGACGACGATCTGATGCGTCTGTTCGGCGGCGACCGGATCACCCACCTGATGGACAAGCTGGATCTCGATGAGGACATGCCCATCGAGAACAAGATGCTCACCAAGTCCATTGAAAACGCCCAGACCAGCGTGGAGTCCCGGAACTTCCAGGCCCGTAAGAACACCCTGGAGTACGACGACGTGATGAACAAGCAGCGCGAGCTGATCTACGGCCAGCGCAAGGAGGTCCTGGACGGCCGGGATATCCACGGCCTTATTGCCAACATGATCTCCACCATCATCTCCCACAATGTCCACACCGCTTTTGCCGAGCACAAGCATCTGGACAGCGAAAGCTACCGGGCCATGATGGCCACTCTGGAGGGCACCTTCTTCCCCAAGTACTCCTTCAAGTACGATCCTGAGCAGATTGCTCACACCGACGCGGACACCTTTATCCAGCAGTTCACTGACAAGGCCCTGGAGGTCTATGCCGCCAAGGAGAAGGAGATCACCTCTCCCATTATGCGGGAGCTGGAGCGGGTGATCATGCTGCGGGTGGTGGACGAGTACTGGATGGATCACATCGACGCCATGCAGGAGCTGCGTCAGGCCATCCGCCTCCAGGCCTACGCCCAGAACGACCCGGTAAAGGCCTACCAGAAGGAGAGCATGCACATGTTCGAGGAGATGGTGGCGGCTATCCAGGAGGAGACTGTCCGCCGTCTGTACTCCGTGCGGCTTAAGAGCAACCAGGAAATCAAGCGGGAGCGGGTAGCCACCGGCATCACCGAAGGCCGGGGCGACGGCACCGTGAAGAAGCAGCCCCGCCGGGTCCAGAAAGTGGGCCGGAATGACCCCTGTCCCTGCGGCAGCGGCAAGAAGTACAAGCAGTGCTGCGGCCGGTAAAGGCCCACCGCCTTACTTCGGCCCACGTCCCGCCTGCGCAGCAGGCTCCGCCCCTTTGGGGCGTACAAGCGGTTTGCGCAGCAAACTCTTGGCGCAAGGCGGGATTCATTCCCGCCGCGCAAGTGAAATCCCCACAGGGTCCCCGGCGGGCCTGACCGGTGGGGAACGGGCCGGAATGATCCCTGTCCCTGCGGCAGCGGTAAGAAGTACAAGCAGTGCTGCGGCCGGTAAAGGCCCACCGCCTTACTTCGGCCCACGTCCCGCCTGCTCAGCAGGCGCCGCCCCTTTGGGGCGTACAAAATCGGCCTGTAAACGGCCCCTTACAGACACACTAGCCCGGGGAGGCTGCTGCCAGGCAGCAGCCTCCCTTCCCCATATTTTCCCCCTCACAGGCCTTTTCTTTGGGTATATCCCCTCGCAATTTTGCATACGTTAAGTATATTACACCTCATATTATACGTTTTGGAGTCGAAATTAGGGAGTGATTGGCGGTTGGACCCGCCAGCGCTCTTCAAAGGAGGTCCTCTTATGCTGCTGCACAATGCGGAAACAGAAATGTATTTGCCGGGTGCCATCGGCCCCGCCCGGGAGGAGGACTTCCCCGCCATTATGGATCTTCTCCAGCGGCGGATAGACTGGATGGACGAGAAGGGCCTCTACCAGTGGAACAAGACCGGATATCTTACCTGTTACCCGCCGGAGCACTTCCGGCGGCTGATCCGTGAGGAAGTGGTACTGGCCGCCCGGGAGACAGACCGCCTCACCGGCATTATGGCCCTCCTCTCCCGGGATCCCCGGTGGCCCAACGGGAATGACGGAAAAGCCTTCTATGTCCACCACCTGGCCACCGATCCCGCCTGTCCCGGTCTGGGAAAGGAAATGCTCTCCTACGCGGAGAGCTACGCCCGCCAACACGGCAAACCTTTTCTGCGGCTGGACTCCCAGAAGGTAAACGACGCTCTCAGCCGCTATTACGAAGCTCTGGGTTATTTCCCCGCCGGGGAGTGTGTGGACGGAGCCTATGTAGGCATTCTCCGGGAAAAAAGCGTTCTTCCTTCCGCCTCATCCATCTGACGATGTTGCAGCCCCACACGGGCATATCCACGGAGCCTATCTAAGGAGACA
>CALXDY010000068.1 GCA_944387225.1 uncultured Oscillospiraceae bacterium
CTGGATCCCACCGGTACCCAGCAGATGCTCCAGGTCTGCGCTGACCGGGAGGACATCCTGTGCTACGGGGTGGGGGCCGCTCAGCCCATCGTCACCGCCCTGGAGCAGGGCCGCCTGGCCGCCGCGGCGGTGTGGAATGAATACGCCCTGGGCTATCTTGCTGTGCAGCAGGCGGCCCGGCTGGGGCTGGGGGAGGGGCAGACGCTCATCCCCGACGCGGCCAGCCAGATCATCCGAGGGGAGGACATTTATGAGCCGGAGATTCAGAAGCTGCTGTTCCCGCTGGGCTAGGAGAGGGACGGCAACTGTGGTTGCCGCTGCCCTGGCTCTGCTGTCCGGCTGTACCGTCCGGCAGGAGGCGGACACCCTTCGGGTGGGACTGGCTCTCTACCAACAGGAGGACACCTTCATTTCCGGCGTGGTGCAGGAGATGGAACGGCTGGCCCGGGAGGAGGAGAGCCGCAGCGACCTGAAAATCAACCTGAGCATCGCCGATGGGGACAGCAGCCAGGCCCTCCAGCTGGATCAGGTGGAGCGGTTCCTGGACGGGGGCTGCCATGTGCTGTGCGTGAACATGGTGGACCGCACGGCGGCCTCCCTGGTCATTGACTACGCCAAGGAGGCGGGGGTGCCCGTGGTCTTTTTCAACCGCCAGCCGGTGGAGGAGGATCTCCGCCGGTGGGAGCAGGTGTACTATGTAGGCCCCAGAGGGGAGCAGTCCGGGGTGTACCAGGGCGAGATCGTCCTGGAGGCCATGGCCCGGAACCCGGAGCGGGTGGACCGCAACGGGGACGGGGTGCTCCAGTACGTGATGCTGGAGGGGGAGCCGGGACATCAGGACGCCCTGCTGCGCACCGAGTATTCCATCCGCACCATCACCCAGGCCGGAGTAGCGGTGGAGCAGCTGGCCTCCGCCAGCGCCAACTGGAGCCGGGGCCAGGCCGCCGCCCGCATGGAGCCCTGGTGGCAGGAGTTCGGCCAGGAGATCGAGGTGATCTTCGCCAACAACGACGATATGGCCCTGGGAGCCATCGACGTGCTGACCCAGGCGGGGGTGGAGCCGGAGGACATGCCCCTGGTGGTGGGGGTGGACGGGACGCCGGAGGCCATAGCCGCCATGGAGGCGGGCACCCTGGCGGGCACGGTGCAGAATGCCCAGGAGATGCCCCAGGTGCTCATGGATCTGGTGATGGCCCTGTACCGGGGGGAGAGCGCCGACACGGTGGCCCAGGTGGACGACGAGCACTATATCTGGCTGCCCTATCGAAAAATTCTTCCGAACCAAATACCGTAAGGGAAAATCCAAAACAAAAAGAACAGGAGAGGCTGCCCGGGGGGGCGGCTTCTCCTGTTTTTGTCCGGATGGCGTTCAATGGTATTTGGATGGCTACCAGAAGAGCCAGCCGTCCTCCCGCTGGGCTATGACATCCAGGGCACCGTCCAGCAGCTGGGCGGCCTCTCCACGGGTGAGGGCGTCCCCCAGGGCGGGGGTCTCCAGGGTGGTGACGCCGCAGGCGGACAGGTTGGCGGCGGCCTGGCTGGCCCAGTGGCTCTGCTGCTCCTCCGGGGCAAAGACCTCCAGAGGCACGTCGGACACCTGGAGCAGCTGGTCCAGCATCACCATGGCCTCTCCCTGGGTGACGGCCTGATCCGCCTGGAAGATGGGGGCGCCCACTTCGTCCCGACTGCCCTGGATCACACCGGCCTGGAGGGCGGAGGAGATCCAGCCCTTGGACCAGGTGGGGATGTCCCCGTCGTCAGCAAAGCCGGTAAGGCTCACCTGCTCCAGGGGCTCCAGACCGGCGGTCTCCATGGCCAGGGTGAGGAACTCCCACCGGCTGACCTGGGCGTCCGGGTCAAAGAAATACTGGTCCCCCACCTGGCGGCCCACCAGGATGTCCTCCTCCGCCAGGCGGATGGCTGCCTTGTGGGCGGGGTGCCCCTCCAGGTCGGCGTAGAATACGGTGGTATCCGGCTTTTCAATGTGGATGGTCACCTCCGCCGGGGAAGAGGTGTTGCCCTGGCTGTCCACAGCCACGTAGGTGAAAGTGTCCTTCCCCGTCTTGTTCTCGTAGGGGGTGTACACAAACCGGGCTGAGCCGTCCTCCGCCAGCTCCACGGACCCCCGGGCGGGGGTGTCGGTGAGCTGGAAGGTGAGCTCGTCCCCCTGGTTGTCCACCGCGTCCAGATAGCCGGTGAGGGCCACGTCCCGGTAGGTGGTCAGCTCCATGTTCCGGGCGATGGGGGCCTCCGGGTCAGGCTGGGCGGATTCCTTGCCGCTGTTCCAGAAAAAGGCGGAGGAGGGCAGGGTGACTGCCGCTGCCAGGGCAAGGGCCAGGGGAGGAAGAGATAACATTCGCGCCACAATAAAAACCTCCTCAGTGACAGGATGGCTTTAGTGTGGCGCGAAACATGAAAAATATGCGGGAATGAAAGCGTCAGGCGGCGGGCCGGCCCCGGTCCCGCAGCCAGGAGGGCAGGGAGCTGGCCTTGGCGCTGGAGACAATACCCATGGCCGCGTACAGGGTGATGATGGATGAGCCGCCGTAGCTGACAAAGGGCAGGGTCAGACCCATCACGGGGAACAGAAACAGGCACATGCCCACGTTGGCGGCGATCTGGATCATCAGCATTCCCGCCATGCCCATGGATACGTAGGCATAGAAGGGGGAGCTGGCCGTTTTGGCCACCCAGACGCACCGCAGCACAATGGCGCTGAGCATGGCCAGCAGGATGAGGCAGCCCACCATGCCGAATTCCTCTCCGCATACGGCGAAGATGAAGTCGGTGTCCCGGGCGGGGAGGGTGGATTCGCTTGCCGACTGGGTGAGGGTGCCCTGGAGGTAGCCCTTACCGAAAATTTGACCGGAACCGATGGCCAGGATGGAACGGGTCTGCTGGAAGCCCACACCCTGGGGGTCGTAGCTGTGGTCAAACAGCACCCGGAAGCGCTTGATGAGATACAGGTTGTTCCAGGCTTCGGTCTTGGGGAGAATGAAGATCCAAAGCACCGCGAAGGCGATGATAAGCCCGCCGATCACCAGCACGAACCAGCGCAGCTTTACCCCGGCGCTCCAGGCCATGACGGCGAAAATCACCGAATACACCACGCACATGCCCATGTCCCCGCAGATGCCGGCGATCAGGGCCAGCATGAAGGCGGTGTAGCCGCCGATCTGGAATATGGAGGGGATGGAGCTGATGTCCCGCTCCTGGCTTTGGATGGTGGTGATCTGGTAGGCCAGCAGCAGAATGAAGGGGAGCTTGACCACCTCGTTGGGCTGGATATTCACCGGGAAGCCGGGGATGTGCAGCCAGTTGCGGTTGCCGCCTACCTCCAGCCCCAGGGGGGTGAGGATCAGCAGAATGGCGGCCACGCTCAGCCAGAACAGCAGCTTCCACTGCTTGCTGACGATCAGCTGGAAGTCCACGTGGGTGAACAGGAAGTAGACCACCACGCCCAAGGCGATGGCGGCCAGCTGGATAATGACCTCCCGGTCATTTTCGTTGTATCGGGTGGCGGAGTAGATCAGCGCGACGCCCATAAGGCTGGTGATAAGACACAGCAACAGCAGGATCAGGTCGCCCTTTTTGAAAAATTCCCGCAGGGGGGAGGAAAGGGTACGCACAGTTCGCCCTCGCTTTCTTTGGTATGGAAGGGGTGATTGGGTGTGTAACGTGTATTTTATCACTTTTTGCTGGAAAGGTAAACGGGAAATGTGTTATAATGTTTCTGCGTCTGATTCCGGCCCAAAGATTCGGCCTGTTTGTCCCGGAAGGGGAGGCGGCGGGGCCGGGCGGATAAACTACGGAACCATTGAGGAGACAGCCACATGGAATATCTGAGCAGCAGCCCCCAGGAGACGGAGGCCCTGGGCGAAGCCCTGGGCCGGGCGCTGGAGGCTGGGTCGGTGGTGGCCTACACCGGGGATCTGGGGGCGGGAAAGACCGCCTTTACCCGGGGACTGGCCCGGGGACTGGGCATCACCCAGAGCGTGACCAGCCCCACCTTTACCATAGTCAACGAGTACGAAGGGGGACGGCTGCCCCTGTTCCACTTCGACCTCTACCGCCTGGGCGGCTGGGAGGAGCTGTTCGACATCGGCTGGGAGGATTACCTGGCCCGGGGCGGCGTGTGCGCCGTGGAGTGGAGCGAGCGGGCGGAGGACGCTCTGGAGGAGGAGCCCATCTGGGTGGATATCCGCCGGGGCGAGGGAGAGGAGCAGCGGGTGATCTCCATCACCGGCGGTCCTCAGCTTTCATGGAAGGGAATGGAGAGATAACATGTTGATTTTAGCACTGGAGTCCTCGGCTGTGGCCTGCTCCGCCGCTTTGTGGGGGGACGAAGGCTTCATCGCCCAGTCCTACCAGTCCGGCGGGCTGACCCACAGCGCCACCCTGCTGCCCATGGTGCGGGATCTGCTGGACAACTGCGGCGTGGCGCTGGAGGCGGTGGATGTGATCGCTGTGGCGGTTGGCCCCGGCTCCTTTACCGGGCTGCGGATCGGGGTGGCCACCGCCAAGGGCCTGGCCTGGGGGGAGGACAAAGACTGCGCCCCCTGCTCCACTCTGGAGTCCATGGCCTGGCCCCTGGCCTTCTGCCAGGACGCGGTGATCGTCTGCGCCATGGACGCCCGGCGCAAGCAGGTGTATAACGCCCTCTTCCTGGCCGACGGCCAGGGCCTGACCCGGCTCACTCCGGATCGGGCCATCTCCCTGGAAGAACTGGGGGAGGAGTTAAAAAAGATTGAAAAAACAAAAATAGTCGTTGGAGACGGGGCGGGTCTGTGCTATAATACCCTACATGAGAGGGTAGCGGACATGCAGCTGGCCCCCCAGGCCTTGCGGATGCAGACCGCCTGGGGCGTGGCCCGGGCCGCCGTGGAGCGGATCAACCGGGGTGAACTGGTCAAGGGCCGGGAGCTGGTTCCCGTCTACCACCGTCTGTCCCAGGCCGAGCGGGAGCGCTTGGAGCGGGAGAAGAAATCATGATCGGCAAAGGGGAAGTTACCATGTTTGACAGCAAAGTACATGTTTTGGATCATCCGCTGCTCCAGCACAAGCTGAGCATCCTCCGGGACGAGCGCACCGGCGTGAAGGAGTTCCGGGAGATCGTGTCCGAGATCGCCACCCTGGAGTGCTATGAGGCCACCCGGGATCTGCCCACCCAGGAGGTGGAGATCAAGACCCCCGTGGCTACCGGTACCTTCAAGGTGCTTGCCGGCAAGAAGCTGGCCATCGTCCCCGTCCTCCGGGCCGGCCTGGGTATGGTGGACGGCATCCTCACCCTGATCCCCTCTGCCAAGGTGGGACACATTGGCCTGTACCGGGATCCTGAGACCCTGGCCCCCGTGGAGTACTACTGCAAGATGCCCAACGACATCGCCGAGCGGGATGTGATTATCCTCGATCCCATGCTGGCCACCGGCGGCTCCGCCGTGGCTGCCATCTACTTTATGAAGAACTACGGCTGCAAGCATATCAAGCTTATGAATATCCTGGCCGCCCCTGAGGGCATCAAGGCTGTCCGGGAGGCCCATCCCGACGTGGATATCTATGTGGCTGCCGTGGACGAGTCCCTCAACGACCACGGCTACATCGTCCCCGGCTTGGGCGACGCCGGCGACCGGATCTTCGGCACCAAGTAACCTACTTTCTTGAAAAGAAAGTAGGCAAAGAATTTCCCCGGAAAACTTCGTTTTCCTTCGCGGCGCTAGAGGTCTTGGAGTGGGTTCCACACCTCAGCACGAAAGATGATCTGCCGTTGCACGCCGCTGGGAACAGCGGCCACTACAAAAAAGCGCTGCACCCCGCTGCAGCACGAAAGAGAATTGTTCTGTTTTCCACGCGGAAGGCTTATCCCTTCCGTGTGGATTTTTTTATAAAAAATGGGCCGATGTTGCCATCGGCCCATAAGGAAGTATTTTCTTTCGTGCTTTGGGCTGGAATCAAATCCGACTCCAGGCGGCGAGAAGGAAAGCGGCAGCTTTCCGCGAAAGTTCTTTGCTAAGCTTTCTTACAAGAAAGCGTCGGCTTAAAGTCCCAGCTTGGAAGCGACGAAGTCGTCCACAGAAGCCAGAGCGTCATCCAGCTTGAGCACATTCGTTCCGCCGCCCATGGCGCTGTCGGGCTTGCCGCCGCCCTTGCCGCCGCAGATGGCGGTGACATGCTTGATGATGTCTCCGGCCTTGATGCCCTTGGCTACCGTCTCCTTGCCGCACACGGCCAGGAAGGTCAGCTTGTCCCCGTTGACGGTGGCCAGCACGGCGACCACATTGGGGGCCTTGTCCCGCAGCAGGTCACCCATCTGGCGCAGCTTGTTGGCGTCAGCCTCCGCCACAGTGGAGGTCAGCACCCTTACATCGCCCACCTGACGGGCACCGAAGAGGATCCGATCAGCCTCGCCGGCGGACTCCTTGGCACGGAACTTCTCCACCAGCTGGTGCAGGGACTTCAGCTCGGCAGCCGCCTGCTCCACCTTCTCCCGCAGCTCAACCGGCTTGGCTTTCAGTACAGCCGCGGCCTGGAACAGCATCTCCTGGTTCCGGTTCATCACCTCCAGGGACTTCCGGCCGGTGGTGGCCTCGATACGCCGCACGCCGGAGGCCACGGAGAACTCACTGCTGATGTGGAACACGCCCACCTTGGCGGTGTTGTCCAGGTGGGTGCCGCCGCAGAACTCCACGGAGTAGCCCTTACCCATGTCCACCACGCGCACCACGTCGCCGTACTTTTCCCCGAACAGGGCGATGGCGCCCCGCTCCTTGGCCTGGTCGATGGGCATTTCCTCCGTCTCGATGTCGTAGCCGCTGAGCACCGCCTCATTCACCATGGCGCTGACCTGGGCCAGCTCCTCAGCGGTGAGGGCGGAGAAGTGGGTGAAGTCAAAGCGCAGCTTGTCCTCCTCCACCAGAGAACCGGCCTGATGGACATGGTCGCCCAGCACGGAGCGCAGGGCAGCGTCCAGCAGATGGGTGGCGGAGTGGGCGCGCATGATGGCCTGACGGCGCTTGCTGTCGATCTGGGCCCGGACGGTGTCGCCCACCTTCAGCGTGCCCTCGGTCAGCTTGCCGTAGTGCATATACTTGCCGCCCTTGTTCTTCTGCACGTCGGTGACGGTGAAGCAGCAGGGATGCTCGCCCTCCACTACGATCTGACCGTGGTCGGCCACCTGGCCGCCCATTTCCGCGTAGAAGGGGGTCTTGTCCAGCACCACGATACCCTCCACGCCGGGCATCAGCTCCTCGGCCTGCTCGTTCTCCACCACGATGGCCACCACCTTGGCGCCGTCGTAGGAATGGTGCTCGTAGCCCACAAACTCGGTTTCCGGCACGTCCTTGCCGAACTCCACGCCGGCCCAGCCCAGGTCGCCCAGAGCCTCACGGGCCTTCCGGGCACGCTCCTTCTGCTCCTGCATCAGCTTGTGGAAGCCGTCCTCGTCTACGGTCATGCTCTGCTCCTCCACCATCTCCATGGTCAGGTCGATGGGGAAGCCGTAGGTGTCATACAGCTTGAAGGCGTCGGCGCCGGAGAAGACCTTCTCACCCTGGGCCTGGTGAGCCTGGAGCATGTCGCCGAAAATCCGCAGGCCGCCGTCGATGGTCTTGGCGAAGTTCTCCTCCTCCACCCGGATGACCTTGGTGATATAGGCCTGGCGCTCCCGCAGCTCGGGGTAGTGGTTCTCATTCTCATGCACCACCGTGTCGCACACCTCATAGAGGAAGGGCTTGTTCACCCCCAGCAGCTTACCGTGGCGGGCGGCCCGGCGGAGCAGGCGGCGCAGCACGTAGCCCCGGCCCTCGTTGGAGGGCAGTACGCCGTCGCAGATCATGAAGGTGGCGGAACGGATGTGGTCGGTGATGACCCGGAGGGAAACGTCCTTCTCATGGCTCTGGCCGTAGGAGGCACCGGTGATCTCCGTGACCTTCTTGGTGATGTTCATCACCGTGTCCACGTCAAACAGGGAGGCCACGCCCTGGCACACGCAGGCCAAACGCTCCAGGCCCATGCCGGTGTCGATGTTCTTCTGCTTCAGCTCGGTGTAGTGGCCCTCACCGTCGTTGTCGAACTGGGAGAACACCACGTTCCACACCTCAATATACCGGTCGCAGTCGCAGCCCACGGTGCAGCCGGGCTTGCCGCAGCCCCACTGCTCGCCCCGGTCGTAGTAGATCTCGGAGCAGGGGCCGCAGGGGCCGGAGCCGTGCTCCCAGAAGTTGTCCTCTTTGCCGAACTTGAAGATCCGGTCGGCGGGAATGCCGATCTCCTCGTGCCAGATGCGGAAGGCCTCGTCATCGACAGGGGTGGTCTCGTTGCCGGCGAACACGGAGGGATACAGCCGCTCCGGATCCAGACCCACCCACTCCGGGCTGGTCAGGAACTCCCAGGCCCAGTGGATGGCGTCCTTCTTGAAGTAGTCGCCGAAGGAGAAGTTGCCCAGCATCTCAAAATAGGTGCCGTGGCGGGCGGTCTTGCCGATGTTCTCGATGTCGCCGGTGCGGATGCACTTCTGGCAGGTGCAGACCCGGTGGCGGGGGGGCTCCTGCT
>CALXDY010000069.1 GCA_944387225.1 uncultured Oscillospiraceae bacterium
ACTTTTACTCATGAAGGATCTGGTCTCCTCTCATACAGTTGTTGTGTGGTAACTCAACTATAACCGATGAGACCTTATCCTTCATCTTTTTTACTTCTTCTGTCCAATATGTATTGTACTCCTACAGAAAATTGTCATTTCCAACGGCTCTGGGAATTGACCGAAAGGGGAGAAACTGCTAAAATAAACAGATTGTGCATACGACTTGGTTGAAATGGAGGAGAGTATTGTGCAAGAAAGAGAGAGTTTTTCCACCCGACTGGGCTTCCTGCTGATTTCGGCGGGTTGTGCCATCGGTTTGGGAAATGTGTGGCGCTTCCCCTATATTACCGGACAATACGGTGGGGCAGCATTTGTGCTGGTGTATCTGGTGTTTTTGATCATCATGGGTCTGCCGGTCATGGTCATGGAGTTTTCTGTGGGCCGGGCCAGTCAGAAGAGCATCGCCCTGTCCTTTCATGTCCTGGAGCCCAAGGGCAGCAAGTGGCACATCTACAGCTGGTTCGGCATCGCCGGCAATTATCTGCTGATGATGTACTACACCACCATCGCCGGATGGCTGCTGTTGTACTTTGTCAAAATGGCGAAGGGTGACTTTGTGGGACTGAATACCACTCAGGTGGCGGATGAATTCAGTGGTCTGATGGACCAGCCTGTGCTGATGGGCGCTTTTATGGTGCTGGTGGTGGTTCTGTGCATGCTGGTGTGCTCCCAGGGCCTGAAAAACGGCGTGGAGCGGATCACCAAGGTGATGATGCTCTGCCTGCTGGCCATTATGGTTGTGCTGGTGGTGCGTTCCGTCACTTTGGAGGGAGCGGCTGAGGGCTTGAAGTTCTATCTCATGCCCAACTTCCACAATCTGATGTATAACGCAAAGGGAGAGTTCATCCTGGGCGAGGCTGTGTTCGCCGCCATGGGTCAGGCTTTCTTTACTCTGTCCCTGGGCATCGGCGCACTGGCTATTTTCGGCAGCTACATCGGCAAGGAGTATCGCCTGACCGGCGAGGCGGTTCGGGTCGGGGTGCTGGACACCTTTGTGGCCTTCACCGCGGGCCTGATTATTTTCCCCGCCTGCTTTGCCTTCGATGTGGCGCCCGACTCCGGCCCCAATCTGCTGTTTGTCACCCTGCCCAACATTTTTAACGAGATGCCCATGGGCCGGCTGTGGGGCGCGCTGTTCTTCGTGTTTATGTCCTTTGCCGCCCTGTCTACCGTGATCGCGGTATTTGAAAATATTCTGTCCTTCTGTATGGATAAGTGGGGCTGGAACCGTGCCAAGGCGGTGGGGGTCAACCTGGTTGCCATCATTGTCCTGTCCCTGCCCTGCCTGCTGGGCTTCAACATCCTGTCCGGCATTCAGCCCATCGGGGATGGAAGTACCATCATGGATCTGGAGGATTTCATTGTCAGCAATAACCTGCTGCCCCTGGGCTCCCTGGTGTATCTGGCCTTCTGCGTTTCCCGCAGGGGCTGGGGTTGGGACAACTTCCTTCGGGAGGCGGATACCGGAAACGGCCTGAAGTTCCCCAGAGGTATGCGGTTCTACTTCACCTGGATCCTGCCCCTGATTGTGCTGATCATTTTCCTGCTGGGTTACAATGAAAAGTTCCAGATTATCCCCCGTCTGATGACGCTGCTGGGTCTGGGCCAGACCGCCCTGTGATTTTTGAGCTATTGTCTTGTAGCCGCAGAGGATTTGTGGTATCATAAGTCGGTTAGACCGAGTTCCTGCGCCCACGGGCCCGATAGAAAGGGCCGGGGCGCATGTAGTGGAGGTATTCAGCTATGTCAAGTTATGAATCGGAGATCAAGCGCCGCCGGACCTTTGCCATCATCAGCCATCCTGACGCCGGCAAAACCACACTGACGGAGAAATTCCTCCTGTACGGAGGGGCCATCGCCCAGGCCGGACAGGTCAAGGGAAAGAAAAATACCCGGGCGGCTACCTCCGACTGGATGGAGATTGAGAAGCAGCGCGGAATCTCCGTCACCTCCTCTGTGATGCAGTTCCAGTATGAGGGGTTCTGCATCAACATCCTGGACACCCCCGGCCACCAGGACTTTTCCGAGGACACCTACCGTACCCTGATGGCCGCCGACTCCGCCGTGATGGTGATCGACGCGGCCAAGGGCGTGGAGGCGCAGACCCGGAAGCTGTTCAAGGTGTGCGCCATGCGGGACATCCCCATCTTCACCTTCATCAATAAGATGGATCGTGAGGCCAGGGACCCCTTTGAGCTGTGCGAGGAGCTGGAGAAGGAGCTGGGCATTGACACCTTCGCCGTTAACTGGCCCATCGGCTGCGGCAAGGAGTTCAAGGGTGTGTATGACCGGCAGAACCGGAAGGTGATCCATTTCACCTCCAACACCAATGCCAAGGCGGCCACCGCCACGGAGATTGAGCCGGACGACCCTGCCCTGGCCGATTTGATCGGACAGGCCAAGCGGGACCAGCCGGTGGACGAGATTGAGCTGCTGGATGGCGCCAGCTGCGACTTTGACCTGGATCGGGTGCGTCATGGCAAGCTGTCCCCGGTGTTCTTTGGCTCTGCCCTGACCAACTTCGGTGTGGAACCCTTCCTGGAAGCATTTCTCCGCATGACCACCGCCCCCCTGCCCCGAAAGGCGGGAGACGAGGTGATCGACTCCTTTGAGGACAGCTTTTCCGCCTTCGTGTTTAAAATCCAGGCCAACATGAATAAGGCCCACCGGGACCGCATCGCCTTTATGCGGGTGGTATCCGGCAAGTTTGAGGCGGACAAGGAGGTCTACCACGTCCAGGGAGGCAAGAAGATCCGTCTGTCCCGGCCCCAGCAGCTGATGGCCGCTGAACGTGAGATCATCGAGGAGGCCTACGCCGGGGATATTATCGGCGTGTTCGATCCCGGTATTTTCTCCATCGGCGATACCCTCTGCGCCCCCGGGAAGAAATTCCGTTTTGATCCCATTCCCACCTTCGCGCCGGAGCACTTCCAGCGGATCCGCTCTGTGGACACCATGAAGCGGAAGCAGTTTTTGAAGGGTGTGGAGCAGATTGCCCAGGAGGGCGCCATCCAGATCTTCAAGACGCCCTATACCGGTATGGAAGAGGTCATCGTGGGCGTGGTAGGTACGCTGCAGTTCGATGTGCTGGAATACCGGCTCCGCAGTGAGTACAATGTGGAGCTATACAAGGAGGGGCTGCCCTACGAGTATCTCCGCTGGATCGTGAAGGAGGACGAGGACGCACCTCCCATCAAGGAGGATGAGCTGCTTCTGCCCAACGACGCCAAGCTGGTGGAAGATTACAAGGGAAATCAGCTGCTGCTGTTCTCCTCCCAGTGGTCCATCCAGTGGGTGCAGGAACGGAACAAGGGTTTGGTGCTGGCTGAGTTCGGCGGCGCAAAATTCTAATATACGTCACAGGGACGCCGACATTCTACAATGGAATGTCGGCGTCTTTTTTTAAAAATTTTTTTGTTTTTACCTGTCACCTTTTCTTCGGGAAAAGACTCTTATATAATGACAGGCAGAACCGACACGAAAAATCCCGGACTGTGGGAAAGGAGGGGATGGGATGGACGAAAGGCAGTGGTTTACCGACCAGGTGCTGGCCTGTCAGACGGGGATGTACCGTTTGGCTATGAGCCTGCTCAGAAACCCGGAGGACGCGGCGGACGCCGCCCAGGAGGCTATCCTCATCGCCTATGAAAAGCTTCCCGATCTCCGCAGCCGGGATCGGTTTCGACCATGGCTGATGCGAATTTTGGTGCACCAGTGCTACGCCATTCTTCGCCGGAGAACCTGCAGTCAGGAGGTTGAGCAAACGGCGGATAACCCGGCGGCTCAATGGGAGGACAACCAAAGCCTGTGGCAGGCCGTCAATGCGTTAAACGAAGGCCTGCGTTCTGTGGTTGTGCTGTTTTATTATGAGGACTTCAGTGTCAGAGAGACCGCAGCCGTACTTGGAATTACCGAGGCGAATGTAAAGACGCGGCTCTCCCGAGCCAGAAAATGTTTGAAGCGTGCATTGGAGGATGACTATGAATCTGGATGATGAATTGCGGCGAGCAGCCAGAGAAGAACCCTTTTCCGTTCCGCGCAGTTTTTCCAACCGGGTGGAGGACACCTTGGCCCAGCTCCCTGCCTCCAGTGGGAGAAGGGGAGGACACAGACGGCATGGCTGGAGAACATTCGCAACGGCGGCAGCAGCAGTGCTGGCCCTCGGGATCTACCTGCCCAACACCGGGGCGGCCATGGCCGCCACATTGGGCGAGCTTCCCTTGCTGGGCCCCCTGTTTCAGGTGGTGACCTTCCGTACCTATGAGCAGGAGAGCGGAAAAAACCATGTCTCCATTTCCACCCCTCAGATCCAGGGGGACGGCCAGGGAGCGGAGGAGATCAACCAACAGATTGAGACCTATACCCGCCAGCTGGTGGAGGAATATGAAAACAATGCCCAGGCCGACGGCTATTTCAACCTGGACGTGACCTGGAATGTTGTAACCAACACAGAAAACTGGTTTACCCTGGAGATCCAGTCCGACCGGATTATGGCCTCCGGCAACCATGAGGAGCAGCATTACCACATTTATCCCCCCACCGGCCAGCAAATGACGTTGTCCGACCTGTTCGCGGAGGGCTTTGACTATGTGGCTGCCATCAGTGAGGAGTTGAAGGGCCAGATGGCCCAGCGCATGGCCAACGACTCCAGGGAGGTGTACTGGCTGGAAAACGGAGAGACCCTGGGTGACTACTACTTCGACCGGATTCAGCCGGAGCAGGACTTCTACTTCGATGGAGAGGGACGCATTGTCATCCCCTTTGACAAATACAAAGTGGGGCCGGGCAGCACCGGAAGCCCGGAGTTCACCCTTAAAAATCAGGAGCTGTACGACAATCTGTTGTACCGTCCATAAGAAAGACAGATAATGGAGGTAACCCATGAGAGATACCATTCGCGGCATGATCCTGTTGGCCGGCCTGGCCGGTATGCTGACGCTGTCCGGCTGCATGGTAGCGGCGGCCGGACAGGCCCAGGTGCCGCATTCGGATAGCTCCTCCGCCTGGCAGAGCAAGCAGGAGGAGAGCAAGACAGACGGCTCCCGTGTGGACACGGAGCGGGAGGAAGAGAAAGATCCGGAGAAGGTCGAGACGGAGGAAGAGCAGACTGAGCCGGTAAAGCAGGCCTATGATTTCTCCCAGCCAGTGCCCGAAAGTCCGGCGGTGGAAAACGACTATTTCCAGGATGCGGCTTTCATCGGCGATTCCCGGACGGATGGCTTTATGATTTACAGTGGGATTGGGTGCGGAGAGAATTTGACCTCTAACGGGCTGTCTATCTTCACCCTGCAGAAGAAAAAAGCCATTACCATTGACGGGGAGGAGTACACCCTGCTGGACGCTCTGGCAAAGAAGCAATACGGGAAGGTATACATCTCTCTGGGGGTCAACGAGCTGGGCTATGCCAATGACAAGGGGTTCTATGAGGCCTATTGCCAGGCGATCGATATCATCCGCGCCAGCCAGCCCAACGCAGTGATCTACATCCAGGGCCTGATTCCGTTGAATGAGGATGTAATTGCCGCCACCGGAGGAGCAAAGTACTTGACCAACGAGCATCTGCTGGTGTATAACGATCTGATGAAGCAGGTGGCGGAGGAAAAGCGGGTGGCGTTTCTGGATTTGAACCCCCAGTTTTCCGGCCCGGACGGCCAGCTGCCTGAGGATGCCAGCGGAGACGGCATCCACCTGCGGGCCAGCTACTGTAAGCAGTGGCTGGAGTACTTAAAGACCCATACGGTGAGCTACGAGGAATTGTACGGATAAGGAAGGAAGAGAATTCAAATGAAGAAACTGTTTGCTGCTTTGCTCGCTGGTGTTGTTTTGGCTGGTGCTTTAACCGGCTGCCAGTCCGGTGGGAAGGAAACTGCGGCGTATACCAAGGAGCAGGCCCAGGCCATTTTGGATGGCGGTATTTTCTCCGAAAGCCTGGAACCCCTGGATTGCGATGTGGCATGGGCCCTGTTCAGCCTGGAGGATGCCGGTCTGACGCGGGAGCAGCTGACGGACGGTGTGTATTACCGCTCCGCCGGAGCTACCTGTGAGGAGCTGGCCCTCCTGATTCTGGATGGGGAGGAAGCAGCTCAGAAGGCAAAGGGCGCCGTGGAGCAGTATCTTGCCGGACAGATCGAGAGCAACCGGGATTACCGCCCGGCGGAAATCCCCAAGCTGGAGTCAGCGGTGCTGAAGCAGAGCGGAAACACCGTCCTGCTGGTGGTTTCACCGGACAGCGGGGCAGTGGAAAAGGCTCTGGAAGCGTAAAGGCAAAGGGAAATTCGGACCATTACAACGGCAGAAAAAGACATCAATCGAAAGATTGATGTCTTTTTTATTCCCATCCAATGGTTTCCCCATTCTATGCGTCAAAAACTCAAACATGCAGGGGCTCTATTTGCTTATAAAATACAATTGCTTTGGCAAAGAGATGTTTTGCTTGACAAACTAATGGCGTTAGTGTTATTCTGCCTAACTGCGTTAGTTTTTGAAGGAAGAGAACCACCCGCAAAGGGAGTGGGGGCAAAGCGCCGGAAGGAACATAGGTCGGGGGTAACGGCTCATCGATCCGCTGCCAGATTCGTGGTAGTTGTGGGCGTGGAAAGGAATGTTGACATATGGGATCGAAGCGCATGACAAAAGAGAGGATCATTTCAGAAGCCATTCGGCTTATTGAAGAAAAGGAACAGTCCGTGATCTCGCTGCATGAATTGGCACGCAGGCTGGGGATTAAGACGCCGTCGTTATATAACCATATCAAGAACACAAGGGATTTGCAGCATGAAGTGTTCCGGTATGCCATTGACAAATTTGTTGCCAACCAGAATGCCGCCACTGCGGGGAAGCGGAAAGACGAGGCGGTCCGGGCCTTTGCGGAGGCTTATTATCAATTTGCCAAAGAAAACAAGGGGCTGTACCGGTTGATCATGTCGATGCCTTTGGATAATGACGACACGGAAAAGGAGCTGGCTTTGCCGCTGTTGGAAACGGTTGTTAAACTGTTGTCAGATTATGGCCTGAAGGATGAGACAATCGCCCATTGGCAGAGAGTTTTGCGCGCCATCCTTCATGGATTCATTTCACAGGAGGATTTGGGTTATTTTTACTTCTATAAGGATACCGATTCCCAAAAGAGCCGGGAAGTTGCCATACAGTGTTTCCTGAATGGCCTTCATGCGGAACTTGGTGAGATTTGAGAGAAAGAGGAACTGATATGCAAAAAAATAACGGCGAGCTATTCACGACTATGCCAGTAGGGAAAGCGGTTGCAAAACTGGCGATTCCTACGGTTATCAGCCAGATTGTGGTCATTCTCTACAGTTAGGCCGACACGTTCTTTGTGGGACAAATCGGAGATCCCAACCAATTGGCCGCCTTATCCATTACCTTCCCCATTTTTACCCTTCTGACCGCGGTAGCGAACCTTTTCGGCATCGGTGCAAACAGCGTAATTGCCAGAAGTTTGGGAAAGGATGATAAAGCCACAGCAAAAAAGGCGTCTGCCTTTGGTTTCTGGGCAAGCTTTGCGGTGACGGCTGTTTTGGCGGTTATCCTTGGCCTGTTTATGAAGCCCATTTTGCTGTTCTTCAAAGCAGATGCGTTTACATTCCATTTCTCGGCGCGATATTTATTGTGGGTATTTGTGATCGGCGGTATTCCCACCGTGGCCGGTTTGATTCTGGGGCATCTGGTCCGGGCTGTGGGCAAAACAAAAGAGGCGGGGATCGGCCTTTCCCTGGGCGGGGTCATGAATATCATTCTGGATCCGATCTTTATTTTTGAAAAGGGAGACACCCTGTTCAACGGCGCGTTTACAATGCCCTTTGGATTTGGTATGGATGTTTCGGGCGCTGCGGTTGCGACCATGATTTCCAATACCATTTCCATGGTTTATTTCTTTGTGATACTGATTGGAATTCGGAAACACACCATTTTGAGTATCAACCCCAAGCGCTTTTCGCTGGAGAAAAAGGTTGCCTTTGACACCTGCGCAGTGGGGTTCCCGGCGGCTGTTTCTGTGCTGTTGGTTTCCGTATCCATCGCTGTACTCAACGGACTGCTGCTGAGCCATGAGGGCGGCAATATTCTCTCTGCGGCTTATGGAGTTACATCCAAGTGCGGTACAATTGCACTTCATATCAGCATCGGTATTGCATAGGGCGTGATGCCGCTGATTGGCTTTAGCTATGGTGCAAAAAAACACAAACGTGTCCACGAAGTATGCAGCCTTTCCTTTAAAATCCTATGGATTTTTTCCGTCCTCTTCCTTGTGATCGTCCAGCTGATGCCGGCGGCTATTGCAGGCGTATTCACACCCCATGCTGAGACCATTCAGGTTGCAGCTACGTTCATGCGCTGCTGGTCCTGGTGTGTGATTGGCATGAGCCTGTTCAATATGTATAATTCCGTGTTTCAGGCAGTGGGAAAATGGAAAATATCCCTTTTCCTTGCGGTCCTCCGTTTGGGCATTATCTTCACCGTACTCTCTTTTGTCATGGATGCCATCTGGGGCGTTACGGGCTTGATGTGGGTCCAGGCAGTTACAGACACCCTCGCTTTCCTGATTGCGGCTGTTCTCTACGCCCGCTTCAAGAAGTCGGTCATTCGGGAAGCAAAGGAAACTCCCGTTGCTGCGCCTGTTCAGACAACGGCAAACCGCATTGTTGCCATCAGCCGTGAATTTGGCAGCGGAGGAAGAACCATTGGTAAAGAAGTTGCGGAAAAACTGGGCATTCCCTGCTATGACAGTGAGATTATTGAGAAGATTTCGGCGGAAACCGGGTTTGCCAAAGAATATATTGAGCAGTATGGCGAGTATGCGATTTCCAACAGTCTGTATGACAATGCCCTTGCCGGCCGTACTTATGATGGGCGATCGGATGCGGACAAGCTCTGGCTGGCACAGGTCAAAGTGATTACCAGGCTTGCAGAGCAAGGCCCTTGTGTCATTGTGGGCCGCTGTGCAGACTACATCCTCAGGGACACCGCGGATTGTCTGACGGTTTTTATCCACTCCTCTGACGAGAAACGAGCAGAACGCATTGTATCTGTTTATGGACAACGTGACGAGGCCCCTGCTCAGCGCCTGCATGATAAGGATCGGAAACGCCGGGCTTATTATGAGTTGTATACCAATACCACTTGGGGAGAGGCCAGTAATTATGTGCTCTGCCTTGACAGCGGCGTGTTGGGAATTGAAAAATGTGTTGAAATGATCCGGGACTTGTACTGATTTCCACGACAAAGAGCCCTCCAACAGAAAGAAGCAATACAGGCTTTCTGTTGGAGGGCCGTTTTAATCCGATCAATTTTTGGGGTTATGCCCCATATCCCTGAGGTCACACCTTTTTTATTGCTGACGTTTTATGAACGATGGGGTATGGTCAGCCTTCCGGCTGGGCCACATGAAGCCACAGGGTAAAGGCCACGCCGCCGGGCTGGTTTTCCACCTGACAGCCGCCGTTATGGGCCTTCATGGCCGCCATGACGATGGCCAGCCCAAGGCCGGTGCCGCCGCTGTCCCGGCTGCGGGATTTGTCCCCCCGGTAGAAGGGCTCAAACAGGTGGGGCAGGTCCTGGGGATCCACCGGCGGCCCGTCGTTGTATACGGTCACGCGGGCGGTATCCTCTGCCTGGGTCAGAGACAGTCGGACAGTGCCGCCGGGCGTACAGTGGCGAAGGGCGTTGGACAGCAGGTTCTCCGCCGCCCCCTTCAGCCGTTCCCGGTCTCCCTCCACCCAAACCTCCGGCAGCTGGGTGACCAAATCAATGGATTTTTGCGCCATAGGCAGGGCCAGAGGTGCTGACGCATCCCGGAGGAGGGCGGACAGCTCCACCATTTCCAGGCGGAGGGGAACCCCGGCCTCCAGACGGGACAGCTCCAGCAGGCTGCTCACCAGGGCGGCCATGCGGTCGCTTTCCTCTATGACCACGTCCAAATACTGCCCCCGCTTTTCCGGGTCAATATCCTCCCGCAGCGCCTCGGCGTGGGCTCGGAGCACCGCCAGGGGAGTTTTCAGCTCGTGAGCTGCGGCCCGGGTGAAGCCCCGTTCCCGCTCCAGCTGACCGGCCAGCTGATCCTGAGCGGCATTAAAGGCGGCTGCCAGAGTATTCAGCTCGGTAATGGGGCCGTCGGTGGAGCAGCGGCCCTCCTCCGCCTCCCGGCACAGCTCCTCCGCGGGGAGGCGTACCTTCTTGGACAGGTGGGAGGCCAGCACCAGAGCGGCGGCCGCCGTCAGCAGAAGGAGAAGCAGATAGGAGATGCCATTGGTTCGCAGCAGATAGGGCATGGACTGGTATTGAAAGGCACAGTACCGGGCAGTCATGCCGTCTCCGCCTCCCATGCCGAAGAGGAAGGCTTCTCCCGTACGCACCACACGATCTTCCCCCGCCAGCTCCCGATCCAAGATGGCCTGGGCCTCCCGGTAGTTGGCCAGACGGCGTTCCATGTCAACATAGCCGCTGCGGCCATCGCTCCAATAGGAGGGAAGCAGGACGCTGCTGAGTCGAAAATAGGTAAAGTTAAGGGTAATGGACTCCTGCCCGGAGGGGGTGGTTTCCACCATGGTGTCTACGGTGCCGTCTGGGTGAATCAACTGAATCTTCTCTACGGCGATGGCGTAGCCCGGCAGCTCCACCCCAGTGACCCGGACAAAGGTGCCGTCTGGAGGATTTTCCGTAAATCCCTCCGTGTCCTTGGGATAGACGCCGTATCCCCAGCCGTCCCGGTGAGCCACGATCCACCGGGCCAGATCCAGCTGGCCCTGGTCGTCCAGGCCCTGATCCAGGTAGAAGTACCACCGCTGGCCTACATCGATCCCATCCTGGTGGCCGTAGCCCCAGGCCAGCTGGCTGCGGATCACCATACCCTGGCTGTCCCGGATGATGGTGGCCGCTCCGCCGTCCATATAGTCCACTCGGCCCAGGGCTCCGCTGCTGATGTTGCTGGTCAGGATATGCACTGCCTTCGATCCCAAACCATTGGACAGGTTGTTCTGATAATATTCCCACTGTTCTTCCACGCTCTCCTGAGCGGCCCGCCGGCTGTTGCCTACCTGGAGCTCCAGCTGGTCCTTGGCGCCCATATAGAGCAGACCAACGATGCCCAGCCACAGCAGGGTAAAGGTGACCAGCAGGGGCACTGCCAGCCGCCAGCGCAGACGGATTGCTTTCGGGGTTTTCATTCGTTACACCTCCTCCAGTCGATAGCCTGCCTTATACACGGTCTTGATTTGTTTTCCCGCCTCCCCCAGGGCGGCGCGGAGGCTGCGGATGCGGACGTCCACCGCCCGATCCTCTCCCTCAAAGTCCAGGCCCCACACCTTATCCAGCAGCTGGGCACGGGAAAGCACCTGGCCCCGGTTACGGAGCAGGCAGACCAGCAGGTCGTACTCCCGGGGGGAGAGGGGCACTTCCTTGCCTCCGGCGGTACAGCGTCTCCGGGCGGGATCCACCTCTATGGCGCCCCAGGTCAACAGCCCGGAGCGCTGACTGCCCCGGCTGCGGCGGATGAGCGCCTGGGTCTTGGCCAGCAGCACCGCCAGGGAGAAGGGCTTGGTCACATAGTCGTCGCAGCCCAGCTCGTAGCCCCGGAGCATGTCCTCCTCACCCCCCAGGGCGGTGAGGAAGAGGATGGGGACGCCGCTGCGCTCTCGTACCGCACGGCACACGCCGAAGCCGTCCAGTCCGGGCATGAGCACATCCAGAAGGATAGCATCATAGTCGTGCTCCTCCAGAAGCTCCAAAGCCTCCCGGCCATCCCTGGCCAGATGGCAGTCCATACCATGGGCTGCGAAATAGTCCCGCACAATGTCCCGGATGCGGGCTTCGTCCTCTACCAACAGGATCTGTTCCATGGGCCGTCCCCTCCTTTCATCTTGAATGTACCATGGGAATATGTCGGATTTATGTCAGGCCTATTGTACCTCAAGGGGCAGTTCGTCGCAACGTGGAAAATGGAGTTGCAGGTATGAGAAATTTTGGGGAAAACCTTGAAATAGATTGTAAACGTGGAATATAATGGGTTCGACTGTGAAAGGAGAGAGAAAAGTATGGAATTTCTGTGGAAAAGTACAGCCCGACGAATGGTGAGCTGCTGGATGGCAATTGTGCTGCTAATTGGCTTGGTGCCCATGACGGCAGCGGCGCTGCCGGACGCACCTTGGGTAGCGGCCACCGGTGCGGTAGTAATGGATGTGGATACCGGTGAGATCTACTATGAGAAGAACGGGTCGGTAGCCCGTCCGGTGGCCAGCATGACGAAGCTGATGAGCTTGTACCTGGTGTTTGACGAAATCGACGCCGGCCGGCTTACCCTGGACAGCCAGATTGTCCCCAGCCCGCTGGCGGTACAGGTATCCAACAATTGGGCGTATTCCGGGCTGGAGCGGCTGCGGGCGGACAGGACTTACTCTGTGCGGGACCTGCTGTCTGTCATTATGACTCGTTCGGCCAACGGATCTGTGATCGCCTTGGCGGAGCACATCAGCGGAACAGAGGCCGCCTTTGTCCAGCGTATGAATGCAAAGGCAGCCAGTTGGGGGATGAAGGCTACCTTTGCCGACTGCACTGGCTTTACCGATCAGGGTAACTCGGTTACACCTTTGGAGATGGCGGAGATTGCTCGTCGCATCATCGTGGATCATCCGGAGATTCTGGAGTTTTCTTCTTTGAAGTCCTGCGTGTTTCAGGGGTCGACTTACTACACCACAAATACGCTGATGCGATATAACCAGGTGGAGGGAATCGATGGTTTGAAAACCGGATGTACGGATGGAGCGGGCTACTGTTTCACCGGCACGGCCCAGCGGGATGGAGCCAGAATTCTGGCTGTGGCGATGAACTCCACTTCCTATGCAAACCGTATGGCCGATGTTCAGACCTTGCTGGAGTATGGGTTCCGCTGTCGGGCGGAGCGGGAGAAGCAGTGGGAAAGCCAGCTCCAGCACCTGTCCCTTCACCTGAATGTCCAGGGCGATCTGCTGTGGCCCTATGTGGAAAATAAAGTTACTTACTCGGTGACCACATCGAATATATCCATGCCGGTGACTGCGACCTGGAAGGTAGACGGCAAGGTGGTGCAAGTACAGGAAGATTTGTGGCTCCGCACAGGGGAGGAGATTGCGTTAGGCCTGGCTCCCGAGTACCGTACAGGCTCGGTACCGGTTTCCCTCATGCTGGAGCTGCCCAACGGCACCGCCCGCAGTGTCAGTCGGAGCATGGAGGTCTCCCAGGAGAAACTGGACTTTCAGGGAAATCTGGGAATGACAGATGTAACGGTTTACCAAGGCAGTATGTCCTTCACCATTCCTGCCCAGGTTCGGTGCACCCAGGGTAAGACGGTTACCATCCCGGTGGGCTGGTATCTGGACGGACAGGTAATCCCGGGGTTCCATGGGGATGGGTTCCGTCTCTCCCCTCAAGGAAGCAGCGCCTACACCCTGAATACGAAAAACCTTACCGTGGGGGACCATGTGCTGGAGTTCCGCTGTAACGACGACCAGTGGCCGGGGATGGAAGCCGTTTCCCTGACCTTGAATATTCATGTGCTGGGGAAGGCGGCTTGACAATAGAGAAAGGCGCCGCACCTTGGGAGTTTGATTCCCAGGCGCGGCGCTTTAATATTTGGTTACAGGCCCTCCAACATGTGCACCCGCATGATGTTGTCGTCCAGATTGACCTCTGCTACAAACTGGGGGACGGCGGGGATCAGAATCTCCCGGGGACCGCCCCGCACCACATACACATTGTTGGCCGGCAGGGTGAGCACATCGGCGATCTGACCCAGTACTTGATCTGTGGCGGCGTCCCGCACCTCCATCCCCATCAGGTCGGCCAGGAAAAAGGTGCCCTCGGGGAGGTTGGCGTCCTTGCGGTCGATGTAGAGCACAGCGTTCCGCATGGCCAGGGCGCCGTTGACGTCGGTGACACCTTCAAACTTGATGATGGCCATGTTCTTGTGAACTCTGGCGCGCTCCACCCGGATGGGCCAGTGGCTTTTGTCCACGTACATGGTTTTGAACCGGCACAGGAACTCCGGGGAGTCTGCCCAGGGCTGCACCCGAACTTCCCCCATCAGGCCATGGACGTTGGTTACTTTGCCAACCTCCAGATATTGTTCCTTCACAGGGAATACACCTCACAATTCATACAAAAAATCTCCTGCGCCGATGAACGGTGGCAGGAGACTCTTGTGAACATCAGTCGACGATCTCCACCGTGACCCGCTTGCCGGTGCGCTGGGCAACGGAACGGATCAGCGTGCGGATCTCTCTGGCGATACGGCCCTGGCGGCCGATCACCTTGCCCGTGTCCTCCGGGGCCACACGAAGCTCCAGAACCGTCTGGCCATCATACTCCGTCTGGGTGACAGTCACCTGCTCAGGATGTTCCACCAGGTTCTGGGCCACGTAGGTCAGAAGCTCTTTCATACGGTCAGACCTCCAGCCTTAGATTGCGCCAGACTTCTTCAGCAGATCACGGACGGTGTCAGTGGGCTGAGCGCCGGTCTTGATAGAGGCCTGGGCGCGATCCACGTCCACCTTCAGCTCGGCGGGGTTGACAGTGGGGTTGTAGGTGCCGATCTCCTCGATGAAACGACCGTCACGGGGATAGCGGGAGTCAGCCACAACGATGCGATAGAAGGGAGCCTTCTTGGCGCCCATGCGACGCAGTCTGATTTTAACCATGATGATTCACCTCCAAAATAGTTTGATCTATCTGGAAAACACACAGGGGTGTTTTACCCAAAAGGAATTCAGAAGGGCAGACCGGGCATTCCGCCGCCCATTCCGGGGAAGCCGCCCTTCTTGCCCATCATCTTCCGCATGCCCCGGGGCAGCTTGCCGCCGGAGAACTGACGGGTGATGGTTTGCAGCATATCGAACTGCTTCAGCAGCCGGTTTACGTCCACGACCTGGGTGCCAGAGCCGGCGGCGATCCGCTTCTTTCGGCTGGAGTTGAGCACCGAGGGATTTTCCCGTTCATAGGGAGTCATGGACTGGATAATGGCCTCCATCTGCTTGAACATGCTGCCGTCCAGAGACGCCCCCTCCAAATCGGAGGCCTTGAGGCCGGGGATCATGCCCACCAGATCACTGATGGAACCCATCCCCTTCAGCTGAACCATCTGATCGTAGAAATCAGAGAGGGTGAATTTGTTTTTCCGGAGCTTTTCCTGCAGCTCCATGGCCTTTTGCTTGTCGAAGTTCTCTTCCGCCTTTTCAATGAGGGAGAGAACGTCGCCCATGCCCAGGATTCGGCTGGCCATCCGGTCGGGGTGGAATACCTCGATCTGATCCAGCTTTTCTCCCATGCCTGCAAATTTAATGGGCTTTCCGGTTACTGCCCGGATGGACAGCGCCGCGCCGCCACGGGCATCGCCGTCCAGCTTGGTCAGCACCACACCGTCGATATCCAGGGCGTCGTCAAAGGCCTTGGCGGCGTTGACCGCGTCCTGGCCGATCATGGCGTCTACCACCAGAAGGATCTCTGTGGGCTCTACAGCGGCCTTGATGTTCCGCAGCTCGTCCATCAGCTCCTCATCTACGTGGAGGCGGCCGGCGGTATCCAGAAAGACGATGTCGTTTCCGTGTTGCTTGGCATGCTCCACAGCGGCCTTGGCGATATCCACCGGGTTGGTCTGGCCCATCTGGAAGACGGGGATGTCCAGCTGCTGACCCACGACCTCCAGTTGGTGGATGGCGGCGGGACGGTAGATATCACAGGCGGCCAGCAGAGGCCGCTTGCCTTCCTTGCGCTTCATCAGTCCGGCCAGCTTGGCGCAGTTGGTGGTTTTGCCTGCGCCCTGCAGGCCCACCATCATGACCACCGTGGGCGGCTTAGAGGCAATGGTCAGCTTGGCACTGTCGCCCCCCATCAGCTCGGTCAGCTCCTGATTGACGATCTTGACGATCATCTGGGCGGGGGAGAGGGCCTCCAGTACATCGGCGCCTACCGCCTTCTCCGTCACCTGAGCTACAAACTGCTTGACTACCTTGTAGCTGACGTCGGCTTCCAGCAATGCCAGGCGGATCTCACGCATGGCCTCCTTTACGTCGGCCTCGCTGAGCCGTCCCTTGCCCCGCAGCTTTTTGAAGGCGGCGGACAGCTTTTCGGTCAATCCTTCAAACGCCATGCCTTACTCCCTTTCCATCTGCTCGGAGAGCTGGATGATCCGCTGGGTCATGGCCTGGATCACCGGGTCCTGGTACTCCTGGTTGCGGCGGTCAATCTCCCGGGCGGCCTCCGCCACGGACTGGAGCTCCTTCTGCATGGCGTGGAACCGCTTGATCAGACCGGTTTTGTCCTCCAGATCGGTGAGAATGGCCTCCGCGCGGACGATCACGTCCCGCACACCCTGACGGGTGATGCCGTTGTTTTCCGCAATCTCGGCCAGGGAGAGGTCCTCGTTATAGTAGAGGTCGTAAAATTCCTTCTGTCGGTCGGTCAGCACATCTCCGTAAAAATCGAAGAGCAGTGCCATCCGGTACGCCTGACTTTTCACGCTACCCCTCCTGACTGAGCTGTGTAAAGCTCATAAACTTTACAATCCGTATCTTACCACATTCCCATACCGGTTGTCAATCTAAATTTTCCGCTTTTTTTCCGGCCTGGATTGGTATATTCCCACACATCGCCGTCCATTCTGTCTGGGGGAGGGTAAAATTTCCCGCCCCGCGCTTTACATTCCCGGTAAAACCTAGTATGATACTAGAATAGTCGAACAGGCCGGGATTCCATGATATCCGGCCTGTGGGAAAGGAATGATCCCATGTCCCAGGTGACACGGCGGGAGCTGGCCCAGGGGGTCTGGCTGCGAACCGTACACACGAACAAATTCAAAAGCTCTTACCTCAGCGTAACCTTCCTCGTGCCTTTAGAGGAGGAGACGGCGTCGGAAAACGCCCTGATTCCCTATGTGCTGCGCCGGGGTACAGCGGCCTGCCCTGATCTGGAGTCCCTCTCCGCCCGGCTGGACAGCTGCTACGGCGGCAGTGTGGAGCCGGTGGTGCGGAAAAAAGGGGAGACCCAGTGCCTGGGGTTTGTAGCCGGTTTTCTGGATGATGCCTATACCCTGGAAGGGGAGTCGGTACTGGAGCAGGCCATCCCTCTGGTGGGGGAGCTGCTGCTGGACCCGGTGAGGGAACGGGGCCGATTCCGCTCTGCCTATGTCAAGGGGGAGCGGGACAATATGGTCGACCGCATCCGCAGCCAGATCAATGACAAGCGCCGCTATGCCCTCATGCGTCTGGGCAGCCTGATGTGCCAGGGGGAGGATTACGGGGTGGACCGTCTGGGGGATGAGGCCCGGACGGCGGCCGTTACCCCGGATAGCCTGTGGCAGCGGTATCAGGAGCTGCTGCGTTCCGCGTGGGTGGAGATCTACTACTGCGGCTCGGCTGAGCCGGAACGGGTGGAGCAGCTGCTGCGCCGGGCGCTTGCCCCCCTGCTGGAGCAGGGACAGAGGAGTTTTCCTGCCTGCCAGGTGCGGGCTCATGGAGCACAGCCGCCCAGATATGAGGTGGAGCAGATGGACGTGACCCAGGGAAAGCTGGCCCTAGGGTTCCGGACCGGGGGACTGACCTGCTGGTCGCCGGAATTCCCGGCCCTTCTGCTGTGCAACGCCGTTTTCGGCGGCAGCACCCTGTCCAAGCTGTTTCTCAACGTGCGGGAGAGGCTGTCCCTGTGCTACTACGCCAGCTCCATGCTGGAGAAAATGAAGGGCCTTGTCCTGGTGTCCTCGGGCATCGAATTTGACAAGGTGGACACGGCCCGGGAAGAGATCCTGGCCCAGCTGGACGCTATCCGGGCGGGACAGGTGGAAGATGGGGAGCTGGAGGGCGCCAGACGGAGCCTGATCAGCGCCTATCGGGCGACGCTGGACAGCCAGAGCCAGCTGGAGGAATACTGGCTGGGCCAGGCCGCCGCAGGCATGGAAGTGGAACCCCAACAGCTGGCCGCTCTGCTGGAGGGGGTCACCCTGGAGCAGGTGCGCCAAGCTGCGGAGAAGCTGGAGCTGGATACCGTGTACTTTTTGACCGGTCTGGAGGAGTGACCATGGAGCGATTGGAGTTTCCCCGGGTAGGGGAGGAGATGTACCGCCATGTGCTGGACAACGGACTGACGGTATTCGTCTTTCCCAAGCCGGAGTATCAGAAGAGCTACGCCTTCTTTGCCACCTGCTATGGCGGGATGGATCTGCGGTTTGAAAAGGACGGGGTGGAGCATGAGACCCCGGCGGGTGTGGCCCATTTTCTGGAACACAAGATGTTCGATACCCCCCAGGGCAACGCCCTGCAGACCCTGGCGGAGGGGGGCGCGTCTCCCAACGCCTTTACCAGCAACGATATAACGGGCTACTATTTCGAGTCCACCGACCATTTTGAGGACAATCTTCGGGTGCTGCTGTCTTTTGTCTCCGTGCCCTACTTTACCCAGGAGAGCGTGGACAAGGAGCAGGGGATTATCGGCCAGGAGATCGGCATGATCGAGGACAACCCGGACTGGAAGGTGCTGTCCAACCTCCTGGCTGCCCTGTACCGTTCCCACCCCATCCGGGTGAGCGTAGCCGGGTCGGTGGAGTCCATCTCCCACATTACGGCGGATACCCTGTATGCCTGTCACCGGGCGTTTTACCACCCGGCCAATATGGTCCTGTGTGTGGCCGGAAATGTGGATCCGGAGCGGGTGGCTGCCATCGCGGCGGAGGTTCTGCACGGAGAGGGGGGAACCCCTGCTGTGGCGGATCAGGGCCAGCCGGAGCCGGAGGGAGCGGAGCAGACCTATGTGGAGCAGGCCATGGCGGTAGCCGGGCCGGTGTTCCAGATCGGCGTAAAGGGGGACGTGCCTCCCTATGGAGGAGAGGGCCTGAAGCTGGAGCTGCTGGGCGACCTGGCCTGTGAGATGCTGCTGGGCAGCTCCTCGCCCCTGTACGCCAAACTGTACCGCAGGGGCCTGATCAACCGCGGCTTTACCTACGGCTGTCAGATCACCCGGGGCGCGGCCTTCCTGGCTGCCGGCGGGGAGTCCAAGAACCCCAAGGCGGTGTGCCGCGCCGTGTTGGAGGAGGCGGAGCGAATCGGCCGGGAGGGACTGGACGAGGAGCTTTGGCAGCGGGTGAAAAAGGGGGTATACGGCGCCCGGGTTCGGGGGCTGAACACCTTTGAAAACCTGTGTATCGGACAGGCTCAGAGCTTTTTCTATGGAGGAAATCTGCTGGATTTCCCACAGTGGTTCCAGGAGATCAGCCGGCAGGATGTGGAGGAGCTGATCGGCCGCTGGGTGACGGAGGAGCGGACCGCCCTGTCGGTGATCAAACCCAAGGAGGTGACGGCATGAATGTCGTTTCGTTTCCCGGCCTGGGGCTGGAGTTTACCCTGAATCGGGTGGCGGTGGAGATTCTGGGCCGTCCCATCTACTGGTACGGCGTTATCATCGCCTGCGGGATGCTGCTGGCGGTTTATTTGTGTACCCGCTGGGCGCCCCGGTTCGGCGTCCCTTCTGACAGTGTTACCGACCTGATGCTGTTCGCCGTGCCTGCCGCCCTGGTGGCCATCCGGGTGTACTATGTGGTGTTCAATCTGGATCTGTACCGCCGGGCAGACGGGTCGCTGGACTGGGCCGCCATCTTCCGCTACAGTGACGGCGGCCTGGCCATTTACGGCGCCATCATCTCCTCCGCCATTGTATTGCTGCTGTTCTGCCGGCGGAAAAAGCTGAGCTTCCTGGCCTACGCCGACCTGGGCGTCCACGGCCTGTTTATCGGCCAGCTCATCGGCCGGTGGGGCAACTTTATGAATGTAGAGGCATACGGCGGGGTGACCGCCCTGCCCTGGCGGATGTGCTCTGAGTCCATCGCCGGGGAGCTGTTGGCCCAGGGCTATGTGGATCAGCAGGGCTACCAGGCAGTGCTGGACGGCACCCTGGGGGTACATCCGACTTTCTTCTACGAATCGGCCTGGAACTTCATTGGACTGCTGCTGGTCTATTGGATGGGACGGAAGTGGCGGAGATATGACGGGCAGTGCTTTTTGTTCTACCTGGCCTGGTACGGCCTGGGCCGGGCCTGGATTGAGGGCCTGCGGACGGACAGCCTGTATTTCTTCGGCCTGGAGCTGTTCGGCATCCCCATCCGGGTGTCCCAGATGGTGGCGGTGCTCTGCTTCCTGGCTGCGGGGGCGGTGATGGTTTACCAGCACACCCGGCCCCACGATCCGGCGGATCTGTTTGTCAACCGGCGGAAAGAATCCCAGACAGAGGAGGAGCGTTGACCCATGGCAGTCATCATGGACGGAAAGGCCCTGGCGGCCAAGGTAAAAGAGGAGGTCCGGGCGGAGGCTGCCGCCATGACAAAAAAGCCGGGGCTGGCGGTGGTACTGGTGGGGGATGATCCTGCCTCCCAGGTTTACGCCGCAGGCAAAAAGCGGGACTGTCAGCAGTGCGGGATTTACAGCGAGGAGTATGTGCTGCCCGCCGCCTCCACCCAGGAGGAGCTGCTGGAGTTGCTGCATGCCCTGAACGACAGCACCAGCGTGGACGGCATCCTGCTCCAGCTGCCCCTGCCTGCCCATATAGACGAGGGGACGGTGCTGCGGGCGATTGACCCGGCCAAGGATGTGGACGGCTTCCACCCCTATAACATGGGCCGCCTGATGGAGGGCAACGCCGCTGTGGCTCCCTGTACTCCCGGCGGCGTGATGCGGTTTTTGCAGGAGTACGGCGTGGACCCCAAAGGGAAGCTGTGTACGGTGGTGGGCCGGTCCAACATTGTGGGCAAGCCCATGGCACTGCTGCTGATGCAGGCCCACGGGACGGTTACCATCTGCCATACCAAAACCCCGGATTTGAAGGCCTGCTGCCTGGGGGCGGATATCCTGGTGGCCGCTGTGGGCCGGCCCGGCCTGATTACCGGGGACATGGTCAAGGACGGGGCTGTGGTCATCGACGTGGGCACTACCCGGGACAGGGACGGCGTCCTGCGGGGGGATGTGGACTTCCCCTCTGTGGAGCCCAAGGCCTCTTACATCACCCCCGTGCCCGGCGGGGTGGGCCCGGTGACCCGGGCCATCCTCCTGGAGAATGTGCTCCGGGCGGCCAGGAGCCGGGGAAAGAAGTAAAAAATCCCGCCGTGGATGGGGACGGAACCCATCCACGGCGGGATTTTTGATTGCCCTTAGCCCACAGAGATCACACGCACCTGCTGTCCCACAGGGTCGATGTAAACGTCGGGCTGGCTGGAGAAGGCGATGGCGGCCCTCAGCCGGTCGTAGCCGTTGTCCTCCTGGTACCAGGTGCGGGAGGAGGCGCGGTAGCACTCCACCGTATCGGGAACCAGATAGGTTCTGCCCTGGTGGGAGAGGTAATACCGTCCGTCCTTCTGGAAGAACTGGGAGGAGGAGACATCCTTCAGCTGGGTGAGCTGGATGACAGAGGCGGCCTTAGCCGTCCCGTCCAAGGTTTCGCTGCTCTTGACCACACCGCCGAACCCGCCGTCCTTGAAGTCGTAGCCGGTGATGTAGGGGCCGGAGGAGGTGCGGGCGGTGACGGTGACCGTCCTGTTCTTGGACACCGATCCTGTGTCGGCGGTAAGGATGCCGTAGGTATAGGCGTTGCCGGTGATGGAGTTGAACACGATGACATCCACCATGCCGGAGGAGTTGGTGTGGTAGCTGACAACCTGGTTGGCGGGGACAGAGACGCTCCCCAGGTCGGCCAGGGAGGTGGGGGCCTGCGTGCCCTCCCAGAACTGCTCGTAGACCCGCACGGTGGGCAGGACGGTGAGGGAGCCCAGCTTCATGGCGGCGGGGTCAAAGCTGCCCGGTGCGGAGGTGCCGGACAGGCGGGTGGTGACCAGGGAGTCCTTGGAACCTCCGGAGATCTGAACTACCTGCCCCACATTACTGGTTTCCTTGTTGCCGCTCTTCAGTTCCAAGGTTCCACCATTGGGCAGGAAGAGGTTGGCAGTGGTGCTGCTGGTGGTGTAGCCCACGGCGGTGGCTTTGGCGCTGGCGGTGCCCGCCTTGACGATATCGGCCACCGCACCGTCTGCCGTGAGCAGCAGGGTGACGGAGTCCCCAATCTTCAGGTCACCGGTGTGATACCAGGCGGAATCCAGCACGGGGAACTCGTGCCCCAGCACGGTGATGGACAGGGGGGAGGAGGCGTTGGGGGAGGGGTTCTCATACACGCAGTCCATCCGCAGGTCGGAGACGAAGAGGGTGTTGGTCAGGCTGTCGTAGGTAACCACGTCGTTGGGCCGCAGGTCGGACAGGGAGATTTTCTGCTGGCCCTTGAGGATGGTGTACCCCTCCGTACCGCCGGTCAGGGTATAGAAGTCGGAGGGTTTTGCGCTGCCCTGTACCACGACGGCGTCCGTGGCGGTGACGGTGGAGCTTGCGGAACTGGAGTAGATGGCCACCACCTTGCCCCGCAGCAGGAACAGGGTCAGGCGGCTGCTGGAGGACAGGGAGGTGTAGGCCTCGGAGTACGCGGTGCCCTGGGAGGAGGAGCCGGAATACACCGGGGTGTCGGGGGAGATGGTGTAGCGCTTGCCCGCCATGTCCACCAGGTAGCTGGGGGAGGCGTTCTCCCGCAGGGTAATAGTCTGGGAATCGCTGTCATCGGGTACGAAGGTGACAAGCTCACCCTTGTCATTCACTACAAGATCACCCCGGTGCCCCACCAGTGCGGTGGGAATGACCCCGTCATTGGCGGGCAGGTAGGTGCCGTCGGAGGTACGGATGGCGCCCATGGCAGAGCCGTCATCCGTCTGGGTGTTGACCGCCAGGAGAATCACGTCCTCCTTCACCTGCCCCAGGCCGGTGTAGTAGGCCTTTCCGGAGCCGGTGGCGCAGCTCAGGGCGTTGACCAGCAGCTGGGCGGCTTGAGCCCGGTTGAGCACGGCGTTGGGGGAGAGGGAAAGTCCATCGGTCAGCCCAATGGAGGCGGCGATGTTCATATAGCTGTCCGGCCACAGGGCTCCGATTTGCTCGGAGGAGTAGCTGAGGACCCGGATCAGAATGGTGACTGCCTGGGCGAAGGTGATCTCCTGATCGGGCAGGAAGCGGCCGTCGCCCACGCCGGAAATCAGGGGGGAGGCGGTGGTGCCCTCCTCTCCGCCGCCGCCCAGATTGGTGGAGGCGGCCAGGTTGATATAGCCTCTGGCCCAGTGGCTGGAGGGAACATCGGAGAAGATGGTGCGGGTGGCATGCAGGGGAACCTGATCCGCCAACCCCATGAAATTCACAGCCATGGTGCAGAATTGAGCGCGGGTCAGGGTGAGGTTGGGCTGGAACTGGTTGCCTCCTGTACCCGAGACCACACCCATCAGGCGCAGGATGTCACCCTGCAGAGCCAGAGTGGGGTCGGAAATATCGGAGAAGGAGGAGTCCCCGTTGGCCGCACCCGCAGGCAGCACCAGGCCGGCGGCCATGGTGGCGGCCAGCAGGCCGGAAAGCATGGATTTATAGTTCATAGCATTTGTCTCCTCTTACTTAATCTGCCCGCAGGGCCACCACCGGCTGGAGGCCGGAGGCCTTGATGGCGGGGTACATGCCAAAGATGACGCCCAGAGCCACGGAAATCAGCGCGGCACCGGCGGTAATGCCGGGGCTGGGAATGAGAATGGTGTTGAAGGACAGCTTACCAAGAATCAACGTGCCTACATATCCCACACCAATGCCAAACAGGCCGCCGATACCGCAGATCATGGCCGCTTCAATAAGGAACTGGACGATGATGCTGCTGCGCTCGGCGCCGATGGCCTTTCGGATGCCGATTTCCCGGGTGCGTTCGGTGACGGTGACCAGCATGATATTCATGATACCGATGCCGCCTACCAGCAGGGAGATAGCGGCGATGCCGCCCAGGAAGCGCTGCTGCATGGCGGTGGCGTCGCCCTGCTGCTCCTTGTAGACATCGTCGGAGTTGACGCCAAAGCTGCCGCTGTTGGGATCAATGATGCCGCTGAGGAAGGTCTTCAGGGAGGTGATCACCGGGCGGAGATCCTCGGAGGAGCGCACCTTGACCACGTACTGGTCAATGGGCTGGTTATTGTTGAAATACCGGGTCATGGTGGAGGGCAGCAGAATCATTTGATCCATCTGGCTGATGACTTGATCCACCCAGCTGTTGGTGTCCTCCGGATTGGCCGGAGCGGAGGAGGGATCGCCCTTATAGGCGTACACCCCCACCACCCGGAAGGGCAGGCCGTTGATGGTAATGGTCTGATCGATCGGATTGGCGAAGTTGAACAGGTATTCCGCCGTGGCGGCGCCCAGTACACAGACCTGGTTTCCGTTTTTTACATCCAGATAGCTGAGATCCCGGCCGTTGGCAATGGTATAGTCGTTGCACATGCCGTACTGCTCGTTGCCCAGGTAGATGGAGGGGTAGTTGTTTTCTCCACCTGTGCTCATTGCGGTACCGCCTACGATCACAGCGCCGCCGGAGCTGTGGCTGGCGGGGGCCAGGGTCTTGGAGCCGTACTTGATGGTGGGCTGGGAATACACATTCCCGTTGGGGGAGAAGCCTACCACCTGATCACTGAGATTGAGGCAGTAGTCGTACAGAGCCTGGCTGACATTGTTGGAGCCGTTCCAGGTGTATGCGTAGACCGTAATCTTATTGGTGCCCATGCTGGAGTACAGCTTTTCCATGGCCAGATTCTGGCCCTGGGCGTAGGACACCAGCACGATGACTGCGGCCAGACCGATGATGATGCCCAGCATGGTCAGTGCCGATCGGGCCTTGTTGGCAAAGATTGATTTGGCGGCCATTTTTACCGCCTGGCCGATTTTCACAGGCCCACCTCCTCTCGGGTTCCGTCTGCCACGATCCGACCGTCAGAGATGCGAACGATCCGTCGGGCGGTGGCGGCGATGCCGTTGTCATGGGTGATGAGGATGATGGTCGTCCCCTCCTGGTTCAGGGCGTGGAGGATCTCCAGCACATGCCGTCCGGTTTTGGAGTCCAGAGCGCCGGTTGGCTCGTCCGCCATGATAATGGGGGGACGGGTGGCGATGGCACGGGCGATGGCCACCCGCTGCTGCTGGCCGCCGGACATTTCAGAGGGCTTGTGCTTCCAGCGATCCGCCATGCCCACACGCTCCAGGGCATGAAGCACCATCTCCTCCCGCTGGAAAATGGACACACCCTGATAGATCAGGGGCAGCTCCACATTCTCGTAAGCGGTGAGGGCGGGAATCAGGTTGTAGCCCTGAAAGATGAAGCCGATCTCCCGGTTGCGGATGTGGGCCAGCTGGCGGTCGGAGCGGTCGGTGACGTCGGTGCCGTTTAGAATATAGGTTCCATAGGTGGCAATATCCAGGCATCCCAGAATGTTCATCAGGGTGGACTTGCCCGAGCCGGAGGCGCCGATGATAGCCACAAACTCCCCCTGATCGATCTGCAGGGACACACCGTCCAGGGCCCGAACCTCGCTCTCCTTGCCCTCGTTGTAGATTTTATAGATGTCCTTGATTTCTATGAGCATAGCGCCCTCCCATCAGCCCCAGGCGGACTCGACAATGTAAGCCTGGAACACGGTCTCGCCGCCGGACAGCCCTTCCTTGATCTCCACGTTGTAGTTGTCGGACAGACCGGTGGTGACGGGCACGGGATAGAAACCGTCCTCCGGCGTGGGGTATTTGGGGGTCTCCCACTCCTCTACGGGGGGAACCTCAAAGTCTATGGCGTTGTCCGGCTTGGAGTCGGCCTGGATAAACACTACGGTGTAGGGGTTGCCCTCTGTATCACTGATGTAGGTGACGGCGCTGGAGGGAACCACGATGCAGTTGTCCGACTGGCTGGTGACGAAGGAGTAGTCCAGCCAGGTGCCCTCATACAGGGTGCCTGCGGAGTTGTCCACTTCCAGGCTGACGGGGTATTTGGTCATACCGTTTCCACTCTCGGCGTGGCTCATGTCGATGGAGATCACGGTGCCGAGGAAGGTGTTCTGGTTGTAGTCCCGCAGCTCCACGGTAAGGCCGGGCTGGATGAAGGAGATGTTGCGGTCGTCCACAGTGATGTCCACCAGCATGGTGGTGGTGTTGGAAATCATAACGGCGGTGTCGCCGCTTTTTACCTCCTGGCCTTCAGAGAGGGTACAGGCGGTGATGGTGCCGTCAATGGGGGCCACGGCATTGAAATTCTGCAGCGCCTTCTGGGTTTCCTCCACTTTCAGGGCGGCCTCGTCGATCTCCTTCTGCTTGGCCCGGATGTCGGCGTCAATGGTGTCGGAGCCCATGGTAATCAGGGCCTCGCCGGCGGAGACGTTGGCGTAGTTGAGGAGATTGCCCTTGGACAGCAGGGGGCCGGCGGCCTTGGTGGCGATCTCCCGCACCTCATAATACTGGGTTTTGCCGTTCTGATAGGGATAGATGGGGGTGCCGTCGGCGGAGGTCAGGGTGGCGGAAGCGTCCATGTCGGCGGTGAGCGTGCCGGGATTGTCGAAGGAGATGACCACCTCAAAATGGACGGCGCCTTCGGGGGATATGTAGCTGACCTTGTTGATCTGCTCCACCGTGCCCTTGAACTGACCCATGACTGCAGGAATGGTGACGGAAACGGACTGGCCCTTCTGAATATCGTCTTCATAGGCGTAGCTGAAATACAGGGACAGCTTCAGCTTCTTGTCATTGACCAGGGTGGCCACGGGAGAGCCCTTGGCCACGTCCTGATCGGGAGAGAACTCCTTCACATCCGTCAGTTTTCCGGCAAAGGGAGCGCGGACGGTAAGGTTGCTGGACTCCTCCATCAGGTCGGCCAAATCTTTCTGCAAAGCGGTCAGCCGCTCCTGGGCGGTGGTGGCCTCATCCTGGGCAGTGGAGCTGTAGATCCGATACAGAGGATCACCGGCGCTGACCGTCTGGCCGGCGGTGACATAGACCTCCTGCACCGTGCCGGCGGCGGACAGTGTGATGGCGGCCGTCTCCTTGGCCTTTGCTGTGCCGTTGCCGGAGGCGGTGCTCTGGATGGAGCCTATGTCCGCCACAGCCAGCTGCATCTGGGTATGGACGGCCTCTCTCTTGTTCAAAAACCGGTACAGGCCGAAGCCTCCGGCAGCCAGGGCGGCCACAACCACCAGGCTGATAACGGAACGCCTGATCTTAGCCGGCGTCCAGGCAGGCTTGCGCTTGACCGGGCCGGGAGGGGTGACGGGGGGCGTCTGACTGGTCTGGGGTGCCACAATTTCTGACATGATGGGTTCCTCCTGTTGGATAGTCATTAGGTTCCATACTGTCATTATATCGGCATATTGCCAGGAAAACAATTACAACCCCGTTACAAATCATTAAAAATACCTTAAGGTATACCAAAATTCAGGGCCGTCTCACATGGAGAGACGGCCCTGAAAAGATAGAACTTGGTTGTGGTTCGGCGTTTTCATTACATTAGGGGGGCAAATAGGCGCAGAATGTTCCGATACAGAACCAGCAGGGGGTTCAGGTGCTGCCATTTCCGAAGAGAAATGGGCTGGCTCTGGGCGATGGTGGCTTCGATGTCCCGCCGGATATCCTGGATACAGGGGGCGTCGCACAGCCATATGCCGTCCTCAAAATGGAGAAACAGGCTCCGGTAGTCCAGGTTTACCGTGCCCACAGTGGCGAAGCGGTCATCCACCACAAAGTTCTTGGCGTGGACGAAGCCGGGTGTATATTCGTAGATCTCCACGCCTGCCTCCAGCAGTGGGGGATAGTGGGCCCTGGTGACCTCAAAGACATACCGCTTGTCCGGAATATGGGGCGTGAGGATACATACGCGGACGCCGGACTTGGCGGCGTTGCACAGGGCTGTATTGGTGGCTACGTCGATGATCAGGTAGGGGGTGGTGATATAGATATACTTCCGGGCCTTGCCGATCATATTCAGATAAACGGTTTGGCCCACGGCCTCCTGATCCAGGGGCGTGTCGGTGTAGGGCTGGACGTAGCCGCACCAGGGACGGACAGGAGAGGGGGCGGGACGGAACAGGGAGAAGTCCTCTTCCCACCCGCAGCAGTAGTCCCACATGGACAGGAACATCACCGTCATGGACCATACCGCGTCCCCGTCCAGGCGGATGACGCTGTCCTTCCAGTGCCCATATTTGACCTTCTGGTTGATATACTCGTCAGCCAAGTTGATCCCGCCGGTGAATCCCACTTTTCCGTCAATGATCATCAGCTTCCGGTGATCCCGGTTGTTCATCCGCAGGGTGAGGACAGGCTTGAAGCGGTTAAAGGCCCGGCATTGGATGCCCCTGGCTTGCATTTCCTCCTGATAATTCTGGGGCAGGGTAAACATGCAGCCCATGTCGTCGTAAATCAGGCGCACTTCCACACCCTGGGCGGCTTTCTCCTCCAGCACCGCCAGGATGGAGTCCCACAGGACGCCGGGTTCAATAATAAAATACTCCAGAAAGATATATTCCTTGGCCTGCCGGAGCGCGTCCAGCATGGCGGGAAAGGCGTGGTCACCCAGAGAGAAGTACTCCGCCTCCGTGTTGGTGTATGCCGGGCAGGCGGCAAACCGTTCCAGGTATCTGGCCTGACTGGCGGCATCCTCTCCCAGAGGGAGCAGGTCGTCCCATTTGAAATCCTCCCACAGGCTGCCCCGGAATTGCTGGTCGATCTTCTGCATCCGGCGCACGGTGCGCTTGGACATTTTATTGCCGCCTACCAGCAGGTAAAAGATCCCGCCGAACACGGGGAAGGGGAGCACCAGCAGCAGCCAGGCGATTTTATAGGCCGGCTCACTGCGGCTGCCCAATATCAGCATGGCGGCTACCACGCTCAGGGCGATACAGCACCAGTAAAAGCCGGAGGTGAATTCGCTGAACAGCTGAACCATGACCAGAAGGGCCACGATTTGTGTCAGCAGGGACAGAGCCACCACAACAGACCGGTGCAGCAGCAGATACAGGAGCTTTTGGAGCATGGCGGTACCTCCTAGGGCATGGAAAAAAGAGTGGGGATGACCTTCTGGGCGTCAACCTCCAGCAGGGCGTAGCTGTGCCGGGCGGAGCCGGGATTGACCACCAGAATCCCATCCTCGGTGGTCAGGCAGTCCGCCCGGTGGGTATGACCGAACAGAAGCACGTCCGCGCCGGCCGATCTGGCCTGGGCAACGGCGGCGCCATATCCGCTCTTCACGCCCCAGAGATGTCCGTGGGAGAGGAGGAAGGTGTGGCCCTCCAGGGAAAACTGCCGGACGGCGGGCTCCGGCGTCCAGCCATCGCAGTTGCCCGGCACCAAAACCATAGGCAGCATGGGATAGATTCGGGCCAGCTCCTCCCCGTCGCTGAGCAGATCCCCGAGATGGATGACCTGGTCAGGCTGATGGGTCTCAATGGCCTCGATCATGCCTGGCGTGTAGCGGTGGGAGTCGGAAAAAACAAGAACCTTCAAAGCAGTCACCTTTCTTATTGACACGCATAGAATGGACTGAAGTATGAGGAAAGGGGGGAGGATCATGGCGCAGCAGGACAGCCCGGTCTCCCGGGAAACGCTGGAGCGCCTGTCCAAATCCAAGGAAGCGGCAAGGCTGATGGAGCTGCTGGGCCGGCAGGGCGAGGTACAGACAGCGGCCCAGGCGGCGGCTCAGGGGGATACCGCCCCGTTGATGAAAATGCTCCGTACGGTGATGGACAGTCCGGAAGGGGCAAAGCTGACCCAACGGATTCGGGAACAGGCGGAGCAATAGGGAAGGAGGCAGAACGGTGGGAGATCTGGAGGAAAAGCTGAATGCGGTGCTGTCCGACCCCGGCGCCATGGAACAGATTATGGCCCTGGCCCAGAGTCTGGGGGGCGGCTCCTCCGGATCCTCCGCCGGGGATCCTGCCCCGGAACGGGAGAAGGAGGGGCCGGATCCGTTTGAGGGACTGGATCCAGAGCTGCTTCAAATGGGGATGCGGCTGATTGGAGAATACCAGGGAGAGAATCCCGGCGTTACCCTTTTGGAGGCGCTGCGTCCCTTCCTCCGGCCGGAACGCCAGGCCAAGGTAGATAAGGCGGTTCGGATTGCCCGGCTGGGCCGGGCCGTTCGGGTGGCCATGGCCGCCATGCGGGAGCGGGAGGGACGGGAGCATGTATAACCGTTACATACCGGACTGGGAGAGCCAGCCCTCCTATAGACCCGGACCGGAACGCGGGCATGCTTCCGCCGGAAGAGGCGGCAGCCCGCCGCCTTTTCGGCTCGGCGGGTTGTCCGACCTGTGGCCGCTGCTGTCCCGGGAGAGCCTGGGTAAGCTCCTGCGCCCTTTGGGATTGGAGGAACTGGATGGAGGCGACCTTCTCCTTCTGTTGATTCTGATTCTCATTCTGACGGAAGGGGAGGACCTGGAGCCTGCCATCGCTTTGGGATTGGTGGTGCTGATGGTGGTGCTGGATGGCAAAGACAGTGCCGAATAAACAAATCCGGAGGGACGGCTCAGCCATCCCTCCGGACAGCGGCCGCGCACAGGGGCAGACCGGGTCACGTGGAAAAAAGCGTGCTGCCATCCGGCAGGTCAAAAGAAGTATCGGAAGGGCATGGGACGGTTACTCCGCCTGTGGAGGACAGACGGTACACCACCTGTTCGCCCTGCTCCCGCTGGGCGGCCATCAGAAGGCCCTGATCTACGCTGATCCAGAACCGTTCAATGCTGTCCTCGTCCTGCTGGACGGCAGCATATACGCAGGCGGTGCCATCCTTCATCTCGTAACCGGCTTCCAGAATGTCCGAAGGATCGGCGTCCAGAAGGGATTCGTAGGTAGGAATGATCTGGGCCAGATCGTCTCCGGCGGCATCCACCGGAGCCTGTAGGAGCTGGGTGGTTCCCTCATACCAGCTATACAGCGTGGCGCCGTCGGACAGGCGGTTTTCGATCACGCCGCTCTGGTCGTCCAGACGGGCGTAGGTATAGCTCTGATGATGCCATACCTGGACGGAGGTGGCACTGCCCCCGCCGCTCCACAGATATTCCACGGTCATCTCCCGGTAATAGCTGTCCGGCCGGACAATGGTCTCAACAATAGCCTGCACGGTATCCGGTGTGGCAGCTACCAGCCAGTAGTGTCCAAAAGCGGAATCCCCCTGCTGGGTGTCGTCCGGATTTGCCAGGGAGACCGACGGGATGTTCTGGAGAAAAATGGTTCGGCTGAAGCTGGCAAGGAGGGCGACGATCACCAGGGTGATGATGCTGATGGTGATGGTCAGCCGGTTTTTCTTGTCCAAAGCACACCTCCAGACGGAAAATCAGAACGGATCACATCAGCCGCCGAAGGGGACGGGAGCGTCCGGCCTGAGACCGAAATGATACTCAATGGCGTGGGCGATTCGGCGGCAGGCCTGGCCGTCTCCGTAGGGGTTGACGGCGTGGGCCATGGCGTGGTAGGCACCTTCATCGGTGAGCAGGCGGCTGGCCTGAGAGAAGATCTCCTCCTCCTCCACACCGGCCAGGCGGACGGTGCCCGCCGCTACAGCTTCGGGACGCTCGGTCTCTTTGCGGAGCACCAGCACAGGTTTCCCCAGTGCGGGAGCCTCCTCCTGCAGTCCGCCGGAATCGGTCATAACCAGATAGCTCCGGGCCATCAGATTGTGCATCTCGTCCACCGACAAGGGCGCAATCAAATGGATCCGGGGGTGGTTGTCCAAATAGCGGTGGGTCGTCTCCTGGACCACAGGGGAGAGGTGGACCGGGTAGAC
>CALXDY010000070.1 GCA_944387225.1 uncultured Oscillospiraceae bacterium
TCTTTGACTTCTCCATCGGCAACCCCAGCGTACCCGCCCCCCAGGAGGTCAATGAGCAGGCCATCCGGATCCTGCGGGAACAGCCGAACCTCATCCACTGCTACACCAGCGCCCAGGGCGACCAGGTCGCCCGTCAGCGGCTGGCCGATTCTCTGAACCGCCGGTTCGGCGCCCACTATACCGCCGACCAGTTTTACATCACGGTGGGTGCCGCCGCCGCTCTGTGCTGCGTCTTCCACGGTCTGGCCTGTCCCGGAGACGAGTTCATTATCCTGGCCCCCTATTTCCCGGAGTATCGGGTCTTCATCGCCGGGACCGGCTGCGCCTCGGTCGTAGTGCCGCCGGACACGGAGGCCTTCCAGATCAATTTCCAGGCCCTGGAGCAGGCCATCACCCCCAACACCAAGGCGGTTGTGGTCAACTCCCCCAACAACCCCTCCGGCGTGGTTTACTCCACCCAGACCCTGACCCGGCTCAGCCAGCTGCTGCGGGACAAGTCCGCTCAGTATGGCCATCCCATCTACCTGGTCTCCGACGAGCCCTACCGGGAGATTGTCTTCCACGGGAAGAAAGCTCCCTGGATCCCCGATTTTTACGAGGACACCATTATCTGCTATTCCTTCAGCAAGTCCCTGTCCCTTCCCGGCGAGCGCCTGGGCTACGTGCTGGTTCCTGAAAGCGTGACCGACTCCAAGGACGTGTACGCCGCCGTAGCCGGTGCCGGGCGGCAGCTGGGCTATGTCAACGCCCCCAGCCTGTTCCAGCAGGTGACCTCACTGTGCTGTGACATGACCTCCGACCTGTCTGTATATGAGAAAAACTGTGGTATTCTGGTTCCTGCTCTGCGGGAGATGGGCTACCATGTGGTGGAGCCGGACGGCGCCTTCTACCTCTTCCCCCGCAGCCTGGAGGCAGACGACGTGGCTTTCAGCCAGCGGGCCAAGGAATTCGACCTGCTTTTGGTGCCGGGCAGCGGATTCGGCGCCCCCGGTCACTTCCGTCTGTCCTACTGTGTGCAGACGGAGACCATTCTCCGGGCTCTGCCCAAGTTCAAGGAGCTGGCCCAGTCCTACGGTCTGGGCGGCTGACACAGAAATGAAACGGCCCGGGAAGCACGATGTGCTTCCCGGGCCGTTCTTTTCTCCACACAGCAAAGCCCGGATGCCGCTCCAAAGCATCCGGGCCTTACCATTGAAAAAGAGGATTAAAATGAAACGAACTGTCTCTTGCCGCTATTATCCTACCAAAGACATATTACGAAAACTCCCAACAATTATTACATAAGTTTTAAATCTTCAAGGACTTTTTGTGACCGTCCCCAATCTCCATTTTACATGCCGAGAAACGAAAACAGCCGGTGGCTGACCACCGGCTGCTTTCTGAGTTGGAGGATAGAATGAAAAAGATGCGCTCACACCTTACGAGTATGATTGTAGTCGGATTATGTGAACAAAACTACCTGAAGTTGTTACAAAAGCATTAATCTTTCCATTTAACGCAGGTTTAAAAAGAATGACTTCAGAATTTCTTCACATTCCGTTTCCATAGGCCCCCGGTACAGCCTGGGCCGGTGGTTGAACCGTTCCTCAAACAGGTTGAGCACCGATCCGCAGGCCCCCGCCTTGTCATCCTTCGCTCCATATCGAACCTCGTCCACCCTGGCGTTGAGAATCCCGCCGGCGCACATGGGACAGGGTTCCAGAGTAACGTACATGGTACATCCGTGGAGACGCCAGCTGCCCAGGCGCCGGCAGGCATCCCGGATGGCTTCCATCTCCGCATGGGCAGTGGCGTCTCCTCGCTCTTCCCGGCGGTTGCGCCCCTCACCCACGATCTGTCCGTCCTTGACAATGACGCACCCCACCGGCACGTCCCCTTCCCCTTCTGCCTGTGCGGCCAGTTCCAGGGCGCGTGCCATATAATCCCTGTGGTTCATATTCTTTCCCCTCCCGGACAACACCCGCCCAGAATGGCCGCCAGCCGTTCCAGCACCTGCTCCGCCTCTTCCTGGGTGTTGTACCCATGGACACCCATGCGGATCATGCCCAGCCGGAGCGAGCAGGCGATCTGGTTTTCCCGCAGCAGGCAGTATATCCGCTCCACGTCAGGGCAGGCAAAGGAGATAATGGTAGATCGGGTGTGGTCTTCTCTGGCGCAGGGGGCCACATCCAATCCCAGCTCCAGCAGTCCGTCCCTCAGCCGTCCGCTGACCGCCCAGGCAGCTCTCTGGATCCGTTCCACCCCCGTCTCCTCCATCAGAGCCAGGGAGGCATCCAGCCCCGCCACACCCGGTGCGTTGGGCAGTCCGGAGGCAAAGCGCTCCGCATCCTGCTTCCATGTCACGGCATAGCCCACCGAGTCAACGTCCCCCATCACACTGTCCGCACCGGCGAAGGGAGGCGTCAGCTGTCCGATCAGTTCCCGGCGCACATAAAGAAATCCCGTGGCAAAGGGACCCAGCAGCCACTTGGAGGACAGCCCGGCCATCATATCAATGGAGTATTTTTTCACATCCATCGGCAGGACACCCAGGGACTGGGCACAGTCTACCACCAAGAAGGCTCCATGCGCCCTGCACCACTCCCCGATTGCCTGGAGGTCGGCAACAGCGCCGTCCGAGAACTGTACGCTGCTGACCGTCACCGCTCTGGTACGGGAGTCGGCGTATTCCTCCAGCCGCTCCACCGTCAGCGTTCCGCCCTGGTTCGGTACTATACGGACCTCAATCCCCCTGGTTTCCTGTCGAGCCAGCCAGGGGTAGACATTGGAGGCAAATTCCCGGTCACATAAAATCACATTCTCTCCCGGCTTTATGGGCAGGGCGGCAGCGGCGGTATTGATGCCATAGGCTACATTTTCCGTAAAGACCAATTCCTCCGGACGAGCCCCCATCAGCCGGGCCAACCGTCCCTTGCAGGACGGAAAAACCCTGTCGGCATACTGGTAGTATTTCATGGGCATGGCCTGACGCAGCTCCATACACGCGGTCATGGCCGCTGTCACCTGGGGAGCCACCGGACCCATGGACGCATTGTCAAAAAACACGCCCCTGCCGGTGGTCTGGGCGAAAGCCTGGCGGAAACGGGCCAGCTCCGGCTCACGCATGGGGCGCCCCCATCCGTGCCGGCTTGCCCAGGACAAGCTCACGCACCCGGTCACCCACCAGCCGAATGCACACCACGCTCACCGGTGCGGTAACCAGATTCTGAGTAATCCGGACAGGCAGCAGCGCCCAGAATCCCCGCCCGGTAAGTGTGGAGATCCAGAAAGTCTGGACCAGGATGCTGCAAATCACCGCCTCCGTCACCACACACAGGATCACCCGCTTCACGGTCAGAGGCTTCCGATAGAGGAACAGGCCGAAGGTCAGCCCGCTGAGCAGGGCGGTCGTGGCCATGGGCGGATAATAGCCATAGGGGCCCAAGGCAGCCACCAGGAAATCTCCCATCACGGCGGCAGCCGCCCCCCAGGCCGGCCCGTACAGCATGGCAGTAAGGCTTAAGGGCAGGAAGGCGAAGCCGATGGTGGCCCAGGGTGTACGGATGGAAATAAACATTCCCGCCACCACCTGGGCAGCCAGAAGCATCCCAATTACGGCGATTTTCTTCACAGTTTCATTTCTGTTGTTCATAGTGCAGCTCCTTTTCTATGTCGTTTGGATGGATCAGGGACAATTTTCTTCCGAAACGGCAAAACCTCCTTCTATGCAGTTCAAGGCTACATAGAAAGAGGCAAGGATTCCACAGTTCTGTGTAGCAATGGGATGCGGACCCTGCACCGTAAGCCATAGGGCTATTCGTCCCGCTGACAACTCCCCATTCAGCGGGCACTGGGCGCGCAGATGCGCGTTGGACGCACAGGATCCTACTCTGCTTCCGAAATCGCCTACAGTGTACCACATCCCTTCTCCCGTAGCAAGTGGAAACCGCAAGAAAAACAGGCCCCCGCCGGAACCGGCGGAGGCCTCAGGCCGTCGAAAAAGCGGCACAGCCACTTTTTCGAGAAGGATTGCACGCAAGGGGGGCCTCGATTCCTTCCGGAAAAGTCGGCCCACCTTGCGTGAGAAGTGTCATTTCCGACGCACATGTCGCCGGAAATGACTGGATTGAAATTTATTCCGCCGCCTGCGGGCGCCGGAACTCCTTGCAGGAGGGCTTTAGGAACAAACTGACAGGCCCCCGCCGGAACCGGCGGGGGCCTGTGCGCATAAAACGGGTTTAGGGATCTTACTTGTGATCCACGGAGTACATGTGCTTGATCAGCTCCAGCACCTTGTTGGAGTAGCCGATCTCGTTGTCGTACCAGGACACGACCTTCACGAAGGTGTCGGTCAGAGCGATGCCGGCGTCGGCGTCGAAGATAGAGGTGCGGGTGTCGCCCAGGAAGTCGGAGGACACAACAGCCTCGTCGGTGTAGCCCAGGATGCCCTTCAGCTCGCCCTCGGAAGCAGCCTTCATGGCAGCGCAGATCTCATCGTACTTAGCGGGCTTCTCCAGGTTGACGGTCAGGTCGACCACGGACACGTCCAGGGTGGGAACACGCATGGACATACCGGTCAGCTTGCCGTTCAGGGAGGGGATAACCTTGCCCACGGCCTTAGCGGCACCAGTGGAGGAGGGGATGATGTTGCCGGTAGCAG
>CALXDY010000071.1 GCA_944387225.1 uncultured Oscillospiraceae bacterium
CACGGTGGTGGAGGTGGGGGTGGACGTCCCCAACGCCGCTTTGATCATCGTGGAAAACGCCGAGCGATTCGGGCTCAGCCAGCTCCACCAGCTCCGGGGTCGGGTAGGCAGAGGCACCCACCGCTCCTACTGCGTCCTTATGACAGCCACCCGCAGCACCGACGCCATGACACGGCTGAAAACCCTGGCTTCCACCAACGACGGTTTCCAGATCTCTCAGGAGGATCTGAAGCTCCGGGGGCCGGGTGACTTTTTCGGCCAGCGGCAACACGGTCTGCCCCAGCTGGCCCTGGCCGATCTGGCAGGCGACATGCGTCTGCTGCAAGAGGCCCAGCAGTCCGCCCAGCGCCTGCTGATGGCCGATCCCACCCTCTCCCAGCCGGAAAACCGGCCGGTTCGGGAGCAGGTCCGACGGCTCTTTGCGGAGACGCCGGATATCTTCAACTGATTCTCAACAAGGAGGAACCATCCCATGACTCATTTGGAACACGCTAAGGCTTTACGCAACGATCCCCAGGGCAGACATTACAACTGTGCCCAGTCCGTCCTGATCCCCTTCGCTCAGGAACTTGGCCTGACCGAGGAACAGGCCTATCAGCTGGGCAGCTGCTTCGGATCCGGAATGCTCCACGGCGCCACCTGCGGCGCCCTCAGCGCAGCCCTGATGGTGGCCGGTATGAAGGGCTGCGACACCCAGCAGGCCACCGCTCTGATTCATCAGTTCCGGGAGGACCGCCAGGCCACGGACTGCGCCGCCCTGCTGGCCCAAGCCAGAGAGGGAAACATCCCCAAAAAGGATCACTGCGACGGTCTGGTTCTGGATATGGTCGCCAAGCTGGACGAGCTGCTGACCGACCGCTCCTGACCTTCGCTCCCGCAAAAAACACCGAAAGCGGAAGCAGCAACGCTTCCGCTTTCGGTGTTTGTGAGAAGGAAGGAATGGAAAATCGAGTCACAAAGGTCATTTCCAAGTCCGGCAGCTCTCGCGGTCGCCGCCGAGCTCGTTAATTTTTTAACCTTTGGCCAAGTAGAAATGTACCATGTTTTCCCTCAAATTACTATTCCCAATTTCATTATGTGGAATATAATTATTCACTTATACTTTTCGGTAGGGCGCCTTCCCCTCACCGATTCAGGAGGCTTCTATGGATCCGCTGCAATCTCTCCCCATCCCCTTGCTGCTGTGGTACCGGGAAAATGCCCGGGATCTGCCCTGGCGGCGGAACCCCACCCCTTACCAGGTGTGGATCTCGGAAATCATGCTCCAACAGACCCGAGTAGCCGCTGTGCTGGACTACTACCGCCGTTTTTTGGAGGAAGCACCTACCGTGGAGGCCCTTGCCCAACTGCCGGAGGAGCGGCTGATGAAGCTGTGGCAGGGGCTGGGCTACTACAGCCGGGCCAGAAATCTGCAGCGGGCCGCCCGGGAAATTCAGGATCGCTTTTGTGGAGTATTCCCAAATACTTATGACGAGATCCTTTCTTTGCCCGGCGTAGGGCCCTATACTGCCGGGGCAATCAGTTCCATCGCCTTCGGTCTCCCCCAGCCCGCTGTAGACGGAAATGTGCTCCGGGTGGTCGCCCGCATCACCGGGGACGAGGGGGATATTACCTCCCCCGCTATGAAGCAGCGGGTTACCCAGGCTCTGGCGGCGGTCATCCCCACCGCCCAGCCGGGAGATTTCAACCAGGCCATGATGGAGCTGGGGGCCACCGTCTGCCTGCCCAACGGGGCGCCCCAATGCCAGCGCTGTCCCGCCGCCGGCTTCTGCCGGGCTTATTTGGAGGAGCGCACCGACCAGCTGCCGGTCAAGGCTGCCAAAAAGACGCGGCGGATTGAACACCGGCGGGTGTACCTCCTGTTTTTGGGAAATCGGGTCGCCCTGCGCCGCCGCCCTGGCAAAGGGCTGCTGGCGGGACTGTGGGAATATCCCAACGAAAGCTCGGACACCCCCACACTGCCGGAAGCCATAGGCATTCCCCCGGAGGTCTGGGAGCTGGCCGGCACAGGAAAACACATTTTTAGCCATGTGGAATGGCATATGACCGGCTGGTGGGCGGAGACGGAAGAAGAAGCTCTGCCCCAGGGATGGGTGTGGGCCGACCGCGCCGACCTGGAGCGGGTTTACGCCCTGCCCAACGCCTTTCACCCCTTCCGGGACTTCGTGCTCAACCGGCTGGGGCGTTTTTGAAGGAGGTCCGCTTTATGCTATGCACCATGTGCCCCAGGAAATGCGGCGCCCTGCGTACCGCGGATCGAGGCGAGGGCCACTGCCGTATGCCTCTGACACCGGTAGCCGCCCGGGCCGCCCTGCATTTCTGGGAGGAGCCCCCCATCTCCGGCACCCGGGGATCGGGGACCCTGTTTTTCTCCGGCTGCGCCCTGGACTGCATTTTCTGCCAGAATGAGGTCATCAGTCACCAGGACTTTGGGGCGGCACGGACGGTGGAGCAGCTGCGCCGCAGCTGCCTGGCCCTGATCCGCCAGGGCGCCCACAACATCAATCTGGTCAATCCCACCCACTACGCCCATGTGGTGCGTCAGCTGCTGGAGCAGCCATTTTCCGTCCCCGTGGTATGGAATTCCGGCGGCTACGACCGGGTGGAGACCCTCCGGGGGCTGGAGGGGCGCATTCAAATCTACCTGCCGGATCTGAAATATCTGGACGCAGATCTGGCACAGCGGTGCTCCGGGGCCGCCGATTATCCCCAGGCCGCCACAGCCGCCATTCAGGAGATGGTGCGTCAGACCGGTCCCTATCAGCTGGATGATGACGGTATGCTGCTGCGGGGGACTGTCATCCGCCATCTGATCCTTCCCGGTCAGGTTGGTCAGGCCAAGGCCGTCATGGACTGGGTGGCGGAGCAGTTTCCGCCCCATACAGTGCTGTTCTCCCTGATGAGCCAGTACACCCCCTGGGGGGATCTGTCCGCCGCCCCCGACTTAAACCGCCGCCTGCGGAGAGGAGAAGTGCGCGCCGCCGTGGACTATATGCAGAACCTGGGGCTGGACGGCTATTGTCAGGAGCCTACCAGCGCCAAGGAAGAGTACACCCCTCCCTTTGACCTCACCGGGCTGTAAAAATCCATCGTTTGCAGAAAATTCACAACCAGGTCATGATTTGGTAGCAATTATCCCCTATGATGTACCTGTATCCAGCAACGATACATCATCTCCCATTTCTCTCTCCTTTTACACACACAGGCAGCAGGCCCCGGCGAAAGCCGGGGCCTGCTGCCGTTTTTATGCTTCTCCGCTGTCCGGCCGGAGCATCCGGAACAGACTGCGGTAATGGTCGGCAAATACGCTGCCTTTCCGCCAGATAAAGGTGATGTCATTCCGCTCCTGCACATCCTCCAGATGCAGCGCCCGCAGCCGCCCCCGGGCCAACTCCTCAGACACAGCGGCCCGGTATAGAAAGGCCACGCCGCAGCCCAGCAGCAGCATCTGCTTGAGCACGTTCATATCCCCAATTTCCAACAGTCCCCGGAAATCCGACACATCCAGGTTGCTGCGCTTCAAGCTCCGTTCCAGAATCTCCCGCCCTCCAGAGCCCGGTTCCCGAACCAGCAGGGTCTCACCCAGCAGGTCAGCCAGACGGCTGGGCTCCTGTTCAAAGGGATAGTGGGCGGCGCATACCGGAAGATAAGGCTCACTGCGGTAAAGCATGGAGTCGTAGTCCTGCTTGCGGACATATCCCTCCACGATGGCGAAATCCAGTTCACCCTGATCCAGAGCCTGGCACAGTGCCCTGGTATTGTCCACCTTCAGGTAAACCCCTGCCTCCGGATAGCGCCTGTGGTAGGCAGCCAGTGGGCCAGGCACCATGTGCATCCCAACGGTAGGGGTTGCCCCAAACCGAAGGTCCTGAGGCGTGTGCAGGGTCTGCTGCATCCGGCGTTTCAGCTGCCCGTCGTCATGCAGCACCGTGGTAGCCGCCGTCCGCAGCAGCTGGCCGGCGGGCGTCAGGGTCAAGCGGCGGTTGGCATAGTGAAACAGCGGCGCGCCGTACCGCTCCTCCAACCACCGGATATGTTGGGATACCGCCGGCTGGGTCAGGTTGAGTTCCTCCGCCGCCCGGGTATAGTTCATGTGGCGGCACACCGCCAAAAAACTCTCCATTCGAAAATCCAGCATGGAAAACCGCCTCCTTTCTCCGATAACTATAACATATATTTATGATAAAATAAAGATAAACAATTTTTCATTATTATATTTCTGTGCTATAGTGACCTCACCAAACAAAAGGAGAGACAAACATCATGAAACGCACAGAAAAAAGAGCCGCCGTTCTATGGCAGCTGTTCAAGGCAACCTTCCTCCTCAGCGCGTTCACCTTCGGCGGCGGTTTTGTTATCGTGTCGCTGATGAAAAAGAAATTCGTGGAAGAGCTGGGCTGGCTGGAAGAGGACGAAATGCTGGATGTAACCGCCATCGCCCAGTCCTCCCCCGGCCCCATCCCCATCAACGCTTCGGTGATTCTGGGATACCGGATGGCAGGCATTCCCGGCACACTGGCAGCCATTCTGGGCACTTCCCTCCCTCCCATGATCATCCTTTCCGTCATCTCCCTGTTCTACGCCCAGTTCCGCAGCAATCCCGTCATCGCTCTGGCGCTGCAGGTCATGCGGGCCGGAGTGGCAGCGGTAATCTTTGATGTGGTCATCAATCTGGCGAAGAATGTGGTCAAGACCCGTCGTCCCCTTTACGTCGCTCTGATGGCAGGCGCTTTCACCGCCAACGTGGTGCTGGGCGTCTCCGCCAGCGTTCTGATTCTGGTCTGTCTGGCCGTGGGACTGGCGGATGTGGCCCTGCAGGTGCGCTCCAGTGAAAAGGCACGTCAGGAGGTGCGGGCATGAGTACGTTGCTTCAGTTGTTTTTCTCCTTCCTTCAGGTGGGTCTGTTCAGTGTGGGCGGCGGTTACGCCGCCATCCCCCTCATCCAGAATCAGGTGGTTGAGGTTCACGGCCTGATGACCCTGGCGGAGTTTACCGACCTGATTACCATCGCGGAAATGACCCCCGGCCCCATCTCCATCAACTCCGCCACCTTTGTGGGGATGCGCCTGGCGGGAATCCCCGGCGTGCTGCTGTGCACCCTGGGCTGCATCATTCCCTCCTTTTTCATTTGCCTCACCCTGGCCCACTTCTACTACAAGTACCGCAGCTTCCAGGGTGTGCAGACCGTGCTGTCCGCCCTGCGTCCCGCCGTGGTGGCGCTGATTGCCTCCGCCGGTCTGTCCATCCTTATGCTGGGGCTGTTCCCCAACGGCTTTTCCATGGGTCTGAGCGGGATTCATATGGTGGAGGGTGTCATCTTCCTGGGGGCCCTGTTCCTCCTCCGCCGGTATAAGCTCAACGCCATTACCGTCATCTTCGGCTCCGGCGTGGTGGGCACCGCCGCCTACCTCCTTCTGGGCCTTCTATAACTTTCTCTTCTAAAAGCACCCGCAGCCGCATTTTTCCAGCGGCTGCGGGTGCTTTTGGCTCTGGGCAGTTGACAAGGGGCCGCGGTCAACGCCATAATAGGGGGAAGATGCTTAACCATACAGAAAGAAGGCTCTGCCATGATCCAGGATATCGCGCCCCACCACTACGACAACGTCTATCATCCCGTCCCGCCCAAGGCGGGGGATTTTATCTTTTTCTACCGGGAGGATCAGACCCTTTTGTCGGCGGCCACCGGCCTGCCCTTTACCTGGGAGGAGGTAACGGCTCTGGCTCCTGCGGACGAGCTGGAGTTTACCTATTACTTCCGGATTGATGATAAGGATTTCCACCAGTGCCACACCATTCCCCCAACAATCCAGGCCCAGGCCAAGGAGGTGTCCATGGGGCATTTCCGCTCTATGGATCCCCAGTGGATGGCCTTTGCAGGCATCACCGCCTATCAGCTGTATACCTGGTACCGCAGCCACCAATATTGCGGCCGGTGCGGACACCCCGCCCAGCACGACCGGGTAGAGCGGGCCATGCGGTGCCCTGTCTGCGGCAACCTGGTCTACCCCACCATCTCCCCCGCCGTGATCGTGGGGGTGACCCATGGGGACCGGCTGCTGCTCACCCGGTACTCCCGCCCCGGCACCACCCGGAATTACGCCCTTATCGCCGGATTCGCTGAAATCGGCGAACCTCTGGAGGACACCGTCCGCCGGGAAGTGATGGAGGAGGTCGGTCTGCCGGTCAAAAACATCCGCTTCTACAAAAGCCAGCCCTGGAGTTTTTCCAGCAGCCTGCTGTCCGGCTTCTACTGCGACCTGGACACGGAAGACGAGACGGTCACCCTTCAGGAGGACGAGCTGGGAGAGGGCACCTGGTTTGACCGGGAATGCCTGCCCCAGGGAGGCTCGGATATCTCCCTCACCCGTGAGATGATCGAACGTTTCCGCCAGGGTCTGGTGTGAGGGTCTGCCCCATCAGCGCCGCCATATCCCCGGGAGGAGGTACTTCAAAGGCAAGGCCTTCCCCGGTCATGGGATGGCGGAAGCGCAGCTGCGCGGAATGGAGGGCCGGACGGGAAATCACCTGTGGCTCCTCCCGCCCGTAGAGAAAATCTCCCGCCAGAGGATGGCCCAGATGGGCCATATGCACTCTGATCTGGTGGGTGCGCCCCGTCTCCAGCTCCAGACGCAGGATCCCCAAGCCCCCGTTCTCACCAATCAGGCGGTAATGGGTGCGGGCGGGCTTTCCGTCGGGCCGCACCATCTGCTCCACCAACGATCCTTCCCTGGGTCCAATGGGGGCGTCCACCGTCCCCTCCTCCGGCTGCGGGATTCCGTGACACACCGCCAGGTAGACCCGGCTGAACTCCGGGGTGTGGAGCTGGCCCTTCAACACCTCCTGGGCATGGGGGTGCTTGGCCACCACCATCAGGCCGGAGGTCCCCCGATCCAGGCGGTGAACCGGGTGCACATCCCCTTCTACCCCTGACAAATCGTAATAATTCAGTATGAAATTACAAATCGTATCATTATAGTGGCCAGGCCCCGGGTGTACAGAGACGCCCGGGGCCTTGTTCAGCACCAGGACATCCTCGTCCTCATACACAATGTCCAACGGCCCGGGGACGGGCACGATACCGCTGCGCCGTTCCGGATCGGACAGACGCACCGACAGCACCTGACCCGCCCGGGGACAAAACCGGGTGTTGACCCGGCAGCCGTCCACCAGGATACCGTCCTCCAACCATTTGATCCGGCGAATGACCGTGCCGGACAGGTTCAGCTGCCGCCTGAGCAGAGTGTCCACCCGCACTCCCTCCATCTCCGGGGAGATGGGCAGCTCCAGACGGCGGCTCACATCCGTCTGGCCCAGCGGGCCAGGTTTACCAGATAGAACAAGCTATGGAGCACCACCGCGCCGGAAGACAGGCACAGCCACAGGGTGCTGCCCTGCAGCAGAGCCACAACAAAGGGAATCCACAGCAGACCAAGGGTCCAATACCAGCTGGTGTAAGCCGCTTTCTCTCGGATGGCCACATTCCGCTCGTCCCGCTCACCCCGCTCCACCTCCTGGCGCTCCTCCGGGGTCATGGAGCGCATGAGCAGGGGGATCAGCAGCTTTACGCTGCCTGCTCCCAGCAGGGCGCCCCCCATGCCGGTACACAGCCCGGCCATATGCCCCGGCATCCCATCGCCCCATACGATCACGGCGGCGAACAAACCCAAACCGGCAGCCACAGCCAAAGCTGCCAGGCAAATCTTCCACTGCTTCACGGCGCATCCTCCTCAAACAAAAAAACTTCTTCAATGGTCAGGCCGAAAAATGCGGCAATCTTGTGAGCCAACAGCAGCGAGGCGTTGTATCGCCCGTTTTCCAGGGAGATAATGGTCTGACGGGTGACATCTACCCGCTGGGCCAATTCCGCCTGGGAAATTTGTCTCTGCTTCCGCAGCTCTGCGATGCGGTTGGTCACTCCACCACCCCCTAATGTATAGTTTACTTTACACCGTCAGCATACACCTTTCCCGCCAGGACGTCAAGTTTATTTTACATTTCACAGGTGCAAAAATCGCCCTGGATGGGAAACCTTGTCCTTTCGGTTTCATAAAAAAATACTTGTTTTCTCCCGTTCCGGTTGTATAATTATAATAGTGTAGTTTGACATATTGGTCATCCATGGGGCCACTTCGGTCCCTTTACAATAAAGGAGGAGTTTACGTATGGAAAAGATCCTGCAGCGCATCTACGAGATCGGCATTATCCCCGTCATCGCCATTGAGGACGCGGAGCAGGCTGTCCCCCTGGCCAAGGCACTGGTGGCCGGCGGACTGCCCGCCGCCGAGGTGACCTTCCGCACCGCGGCCGGTGAGGAGGCCATCCGGCGCATCGCCAAGGAAGTGCCTGAGATGCTG